>JAUWFF010000073.1 GCA_030607105.1 Filomicrobium sp. | reverse complement strand
ACATGCGGGTTCATCAACTCCGCCAAAGAGGAAAGCCTGGAAGCCATCGGCGAGGCACTGACCGAGAACGGCCGCGTCATCGTCACCGGGTGTTTAGGGGTCGAAGAAGAGCGCATCCGCCGCGAGCATCCAAATGTCCTCGCCGTCACCGGTCCGCATCAATACGAAGCCGTCGTTTCAGCTGTGCACGACGTCATCCCGCCGCAACACGATCCATTCGTCGATCTTGTCCCGCCGGAGGGCCTGCGCCTCACCCCACGTCACTATGCCTATTTGAAGATCTCCGAAGGCTGCAACAATCGCTGCTCGTTTTGCATTATCCCAAGCCTGCGCGGCGACCTGAGAAGCCGCCGGGCCGCCGATATATTGCGCGAGGCGGAGCGTCTCGTTGACGCAGGCGTTCAGGAACTTCTGGTCATCAGCCAGGACACCTCCGCTTATGGTGTTGACCTAAAGTATGCTGAAAGTGCGTGGCGGGACCGGCAGGTTCGCGCTCGGTTCTTCGACCTTTGTCGCGAACTTGGCGCCCTCGATGCCTGGGTGCGCCTGCACTACGTTTATCCTTATCCACATGTCGACGAGGTTATCCCGCTAATGGCCGAAGGCCATATTCTGCCCTACCTCGACATCCCCTTCCAGCACGCCTCCCCAGCGCTTCTGAAGGCTATGCGCCGTCCCGCGCACCAGGAAAAGACCTTGGACCGCATAGCCAGCTGGCGGCGTACCTGCCCGGAACTGGCGCTGCGTTCGACGTTCATTGTCGGTTTTCCAGGCGAAACCGAAGAAGATTTCGAATTGCTGCTTGAGTGGCTTGCTGAAGCCCGCCTCAACCGCGTGGGTTGCTTCCGCTACGAGCCGGTTGATGGGGCCGCTGCGAATGATATACCGGGCGCGGTGGCGGACGAGGTGAAGGACGAACGCTGGCATCGGTTTATGGTCCGCCAGCAGGAGGTCTCTCGGGAATTGCTGCTCGAAAAGGTTGGGCGTAGCATCGATGTGATCGTTGATGAGGTTGATGAGGACGGCGCGCTATGCCGTTCGAAATGGGATGCGCCCGAGATCGACGGCAGCGTCTTTTTGAACGGCGATACGGGTGTGGTGGAAGGTGACATCGTCAAAGTTCGTGTAGTCCATGCGGATGAATACGATTTGTGGGCGGAGCGGTAACGCACAATTTGCGGTGGTTGTCGCACCAGCGCCAAAATCGCGTGCACAAGCTTGCGTGCGGGTGAAGTCGCTGAGACGACGTGTTATTTCGGTGAGGGGGGCGGACCCTGTCAGGATATGGCGCCGGTGTCGCATGCACCGTTTGCCGAACCTCGCGTTCACCGGTGGCGCAACCTGAAGGAGCAGACCGGTGAACGACGCCAACGAACCGATTCTGACCGATCTAAAGAAGCTCCTGCGGCGCCTCGAGAAAATCGATCCGGAGGCGCGAATGAGAGCGCAACCGTCGTCATTCGAGCCGACCGCCACCAACGCGTTGAAGTTGCAGAAGGCGGTCCACGACGAAGTCAAGACCAGTTATGCCGCGGGCGATGGGCTGCTTCAGCTGCAAACACATAGAAAGGATCAGCTGAGCGATCCTGATCGGTCGGCCGAGCTGCCAGTTATCGTCAAGCAATCGCTACCGGTCGCCAGCGAGCCGGAGAGAGAATCCGGCGTCCTACGCATCGTCGTTATTGCTTCGGTGACAGCTGCGATCGTGTCGGCGCTCGCAACAGGGTTCACTGTCTATTGGCTCAACGGTGGTGCCAACAATCTAGGATTGCTGGCACAGACCCAGTTCGCTGTGCGGCAGCCGCAGGCACCAGAGAAACTTCCGGTGAAGTCCGCGGAGAGGCCTGCTGACCGTTCACTCCCGGCCGATGAGGCAGCCAATGCGAGTGCTACCGGTTCGCTGGAAACGAGCGGCGAGCCGCAGGCACTGGCGCCGCAGCCGGCAGAGCCCGCCGCCAAGCTGATTGATCACTCGCTCCCGGCGACTGAGACAGCTGACGCCACGGAAACCAGCGCGGTGGAAACGAAAAGCCAAACACCGGCCGGCGTTTTGGAGGGGTTACTGCCGGAGGCCGCCTCTGGGCCCGCTACCGCAGTTTCCGGACTCGCTCCACAGGAACCCCGTCTCGCCGCCGGACCTGAGACCAGCAAGCAAACTCCTGCGGCTCTCGGTCGGCCGCCCAGGGCGCCAGCTACCCGTTTCACCGATGCTGCAGCAAGCGCACCGACCATAGGGTCAGTAACGATCCTTTCTGCGGCCACGGAACTTGCGGCAACCTTGTCTGCCACCAGAGCAGTCGCCTCGGAAAATGTCGCTTCGGCTGGATTGCCTGCAGCCCCGACGAATGAGGGTCTGAATGCCGCGGCGGCAATCAATCCCGCCGGGGGCTCCGACATCGTCACCGAAGGCGACACCAGCGCGACTGCCGCGCCCGCTGCACAAGTTGCCCCGGTCGTCGCTGTTTACGAAGCGCCTGAGAATGCTCTGCAACCTGACCGCGATCTTGGCCCTGCAACCGGGGATGAACCCGGCCAACTCGGGGCAGCGCCAGATACGGAACCTGCGGCCGCCGAGCCCGTCCCCACCGAGCAGCTTCCCGCTAGCCCAGACAACGTGGCCCTCGTTCATCCAGAAGAAGCAGTGGTCGCGGGCGATGAGGCTGTGGATTTTCCTCTCAAGGTTGCTGGCTCAGATCAAGAAATCGCCGGCCATTATTTGATAATTTCCGGGCTGAAGCGCGGTGCGCGTATATCGAGCGGGATTGAGCTTATGTTCGATACCTGGCGCATCGACATCGCCCAGTTGTCGGGCCTGCAACTTGTAGTCCCAGCAGGGTTCGCCCGCAGACAACACGTTGACATCGAACTGCGCCGAGCTGACGGCGCCACGCGCGAAAAGAGCAAACTTGTCATCGTTACGCCGGGCGCGGCGTCCATTGTTGCGGATGATGCCGATGACGCCGTCGATTTGCCCGCGCAAGTGCGCCGCATGGTCGACCAAGGCGAGGTCCAAATTGACAATGGAAGCGTGCAAGGCGCGCGCATACTGTTCGAACGCGCCGCAGGCAAGGGCTCAGCTCGCGCGGCGCTGCTCCTGGCCGGCAGTTACGATCCGAGAGTGATCGCAGCCTATAAGACTGCGACACCGGCATCGGCGGATATCGGCAAGGCGCGCCGTTGGTATCAGCGCGCAATTGAATTGGGCGCAACTCGTGCCAGCCAGTCACTCGAGAGCCTTCCCCAAGCGGGGGAGTGATCCCGATTGGCTTCCGCCCCATTTGTGGCGGATTTTACGGTTCTTCGTAGTAGGGGGAGGGACCCAATCTCGAATAAAAGGTCTCTAGGACATGGGGGAATCGGCACTGTTGGAAGAGGTACGGCCTGCGTCCGTAACGGATACGCCTGCCGCCACTGGTCTCGACCCGATGCGCGAAGGCGGCATCGGCAGCAGTCTGGAAACACTTCGCCGCGAACTTCTCGAACTGGGCGTCCGGCTTGACCGTGTCATCGAACCATCGGGCAAGTCGCTGGTCGCCGAGGCTGGGCGCCTGCTCGAACGACAGGTCTGCAAGATCGCAGTCATTGGTCAGATCAAGTCCGGCAAGAGTTCGTTTCTCAACGCTTGCCTTCAAATCCCTGATCTGCTTCCCACCGATGTCAGCCCCTGGACGACCGCGATCACCAGCGTGCACTTTCAGCAGCGCCGGCCCAGCGAGCCCGCGGCGGTGTTTCAGTTCTTCGATGAACAAGAATGGCAGCGCATTGCCGAGGGTGGCGGTCTGCTGCGCGAGTTGACGGAACGGCTTGTTCCCGGATTTGAACCTGAACTTCTGCGCGAGCAGATCAACAGCTTACGTCTGCGCGCCGCAGCTCGCCTCGGTCCGCAATTTACACATCTCATGGGGCAGACCCACAGCTACGAAGAACTCTGCCCGGAGGTCCTCGGCCGCTATGTTTGTGCGGGTGACCCGGCGACCGGAGAGGGTGATGTGGAAAGCCAGCTTGGCCGCTATTCCGACATCACCCGCTCAGCGGACGTTCACTGTGCTGGTGGACCCTTCGCATTCCCGACCACGGTGCTCGACACGCCAGGCACCAATGACCCCTTCTTGCTGCGTGATGAAATCACGCGGCGGAGCCTAGAGACGGCCGACCTCTACATCGTCGTCCTGACCGCGCGTCAGCCCCTGTCTGATGCCGATGTCGCGCTGCTGCGGATCCTGCGTGGCCTGCACAAGGAACGCTTCCTGATCTTTATAAACCGCATCGATGATTTGGCCGATATCTCTCAAGACCAGCGCGAGATCCGGGAATTCGTGAAAAACCGGATCGCCCGCGAGTTTCCTGACGCCGATATTCCGATCATCACCGGTTCCGCGCGATGGGCCAACGCCGCGATAAACCAAGCCTCTCTTTCGCAGCCTTTCGACCGCCGCTCATTGGCTTATTTCGTTGAGACCGGTCTGATGCGCCGCGAGGACTTGGTCCGCACTGCACAGCCATCAAGCCCGCCTCGCAGGGACCTGAAGGACGCGCTGCTGACGTCCTCGGGCGTCCCGGCGGTCTATAAGGCAATCGACAAGTTGATGTTCGAAAGCCATAGCGCTCACGTGCTGCGCCAGGTTGCCCAGTGTTACGCGGAACTGGCCCGCGCCAGCGAAAGCACCATAAATGGCGAACTCCAGCAGCTAACCGAGTTACAGAGCACCGCCGCGACAACGGCGAAGCGAGCTGACTCACACTTGCCCAAGCTCGACGCTGAATTGCGTCAGCTGGGCGAGGTCTCGCAAATCATCGAGACGTCGGCCAAATCGATCGACGAACAAATGCACGAAATCGTGCAGGAGGAAATCTCCAATCTGCGCCAATCGCTCACCGCTGAGGTGCAGCGCTATGCTGAGGAGGAGCGCCACGTTCTCACCGATACGCTGCGCCGCGGCCGCGGTCCGAGTGAGTGGCGTTGTGAGGCTGATTCTCTGCGTCGCCGCCTCGCCGAGATATTCATGGCCGGCTTTAACCGCTCCTCGCAGCGGCTCGTCAGTCTGCAGGCGCGCGTCTCGCCAGAACTCTACCAGCTCATGTCGATGATTGTTCCGGGCTCGCAGCCTCCTCATGAGCCTGATGCCAGTGGCCTTCCCATGCCATCGCCGAACATTTCGGCGCTTTCAACCGCCGTCGTCCTCGACTTGGCGACGACTTGGTGGTCGGCTTTCTTGAGGCGTTCGCCGACGCCAGAACAGCGCGGTGACGAAGTTGCTACATTGATCTGCTCGGAGTTTGCCGCCGTCATCGATGAAATGTCGAGTAAGGCCGAGATGGCGTTGATGTCCTACGGCACGACAATGTCAAAGTGGTCATTTGGCATCTGCAGCAGCATCATAGAGGCGTTGCGACGCCGGCGCGAAGAGTTACGGGCCGCCTACGACGGTCTCGCCGCTGAAGCCGGTGGAACCGCTGCCCCCGAATCTGTTGCGCAACGCGACCAGGACATCGCCGACCTGCGCGCGAAGTACACCGAAGCCGCGACCGTAGCAGAGAAACTTCAAAGCATAGTAACGGAGCTGCGCTCGTCGGAGCAGCGATCTGACCCGGCTGAGCCGACAGAGTAGCACCAAGGGATTAGGGGCCCGCTGCAATGACGGAAGCCATGCAGATCCTTGTCGGCCTTCTCGCGGATGCCCGTCACAAGCTGAAAAAGACGGATTTCGGATCCTACGCCGAACTTCGCGGCCTACTCGACCAATCCCTCGACAAACTTCAGCGCGCGTTGCACCGGCGACCAACAGTGGTTGTCGCTGGTGCGTCGAATTCGGGGAAGACTTCGGTCGCGAACATGTTGGCTGGCTTTGACGTGCTGCCAGCCGCCGTCGTTGCCAACACGACCATACCAGTATCGCTCCGTCACGGCATCGTTCCAACGGTCTCGGCCGTTACGATGAATGGTCGTGTGCCGCTCAACACGCTGGCGATCGACGAACCGCTCCCGAAGTTCCTCATGGACGGTCCAGAGCGCATTGAGGTGGAGCTACCGAGTATGCGCGATGCTGGCTTCGAGATTCTGGACACGCCGGCTTGGCCGGTCGAAGGTCTGGCGAGCAAAACTGCCGATATCCTTATCTGGTGTTCCGTTGCGTCCCGGCCCTGGACCGAGTCGGAACGCCGCGCGATGATCGATCTGCCGGCCCGCCTGCGCGATCGCAGTCTGCTGGCCATCACTAACAAGGATGCCCTCGCCCCTGCCGAACGCGTACGCGTACTCTCGCGCTACAAGGAGCTGGCCGGTCAGCATTTTATCGACATGGTGATGATTGATGCAGCCTCCGAGCCGCCGGGTGAGGAGGGTGAGCAGGTTTCAGCACAGTTCTCCAAGGGTGATCATGGCGCGCTGTTGGACGCGCTTGCGCAGCGGGTCGACGACTACTGGAACCACCGGGCTATGACCGGACGCCGGCTGTGTCGCCATATTGCCCGCTCCTTGCGTCCTGGCATTCCCGCGCGCCAAGGTGAGAAC
>JAUWFF010000301.1 GCA_030607105.1 Filomicrobium sp. | reverse complement strand
GATGGAAATAGACATCCAGAGGATGCCCCACGGGAGCGCGGATGTTTCCTTCGGCGCGCATGAAACTGGCGAGTGCCACATTACGAAATCCAGTACGCTCCTCGGAGCGGGCCACGTCTTGATCTATCCCGATGTCCTCATCGTTGGCCAGCCCACGGCAGTACGTCAGAATCTCTTGAACCGTCTCTTGCGGCGTCTGTCCGTCAACCAGCAAGTCGGCGATGACGATTGCACCGGCATTGATGAACGGATTGCGCGGGACGCCATGTTCCAGCTCAAGCTGGACAATTGAATTGAAAGGGTCTCCCGAGGGTTCGCGGCCAACGCGATCCCAGATCACGCTTCCGAATTTTTCCAGTGCGAGCGTCAGCGTGAAGACCTTGGAGATGCTCTGGATGGAGAACGCAACGTCCGCGTCGCCGGCAACAAGCGGTTCTCCGCTGACGGGAACGATGGCAATTCCAAAGCGATCATTGGCGACGTCTGCGAGCTCGGGGATGTAGTCCGCGACACGCCCGCGCTCCGTCGCCACCGCCATCGTCTCGGCAATGCGGTCGAGGATCACCTGCAGCTCTTGTGTGTCGATTGAAGAGATCGTCATAGGTGTATTTCAGGTCCATGTTGGCAGGAAAGACACCATAACATTGATCTCGTGAACCCGCTCCGTGCACGGAGATATTGAGCCGGCCTAGCCTGGCGCGCAGGAAGCCAGCTGGCGGTTCAATCCGCGCAGTCAATCACGATCGTCATGTTCGCGGCGGGAACAAAGCGCCGGCAGTCGGAGGCGATACTCGAAGTAATGACGGGCGGGCTGGTGCGTCCTTTCAGGGCTCTGAGGCGCGCTCGCGCGGTCTTTTGCGCGTAAAGCTGCTCGACCGACTTGGCAGAAGTCGCTAGCGCCCGCTCGTACTGATCGCGCGCGCGTTCGTAGGTCCCACGTTTCTCTAGGATCTGTCCTCTCAGCAGGTAGGCGGCCTCGAAGGACTTCCGCAGCCTCATGGCTTCATCCAGGTCGTCCTCCGCTTCATCAAAACGCTGCCGCCGAAACTGAATGACGGCACGCGCGTGGAGCGCTTCGGCGTCTTTGGGATGCGCATCGATCACCGGATCGATGGTCGACAGTGCTTCGGTGTGCTTGCCTTGATCCGACAGCACCAAGGCCCGGGTCACGACGATCTTATGCTCGGAAGGTTCCAGCTTTTCAGCCGCGCGCAGGTCAGACAAAGCGCGGCGGCGCTGGTTGAGCCGGCGCAGCATCAAGGCGCGCCCATAGTATGCGGACCACTTCTGCTTCTTCTTGTACTTCACATACCGGTCGAGGTCCTTGATCGCCTCTGATCTCTTTCCGCGGTCATAGTGAACAACCGCGCGGCTGTAATAGCCCTCCGCAAAACTGCGTTTGAGTTTCACAACCCTGTCGAAATCCCGTCGCGCACGCTTGTAGTCACCAGCGTTACGGTAAGCCCATCCCCGGTTGTAGTAGGCAATGTAGAACTGCTTCTTAGGAAGCCGTCCGCTCTTTAGAATACGCGTGCAGGCCTTCGCACTCTTTGCGCCAAGGCCTCCTGGGCAGTTTGCCAGGTCGCTTTTCATGCCCGCGTGCGCGGGCGCGGCAAGGCTAAGAGCCGTCAGGACAAAGCCCGCTCTGTGGAACATACCCAGCATCCTGACCTCTTTGGAAACTCTGAAATTGCCTGGAAGACCGTGGGTACCGCGCAAATGCAGTGTCTGCGAATAGGTATGAGAGTTCTCTGGGGAACACAGTTCCGTAGGGTACAGGCCCAATCGCAGGCCCGAGCTTTGTCGCCATCTCGGAAATGGCCGCGAGCAAATGAGCACCATTGTCGCGGAACGTCTGGGTGCGAGCCGCAAGAGCAATAAAAATCGCGCCGAAGCGTTTGCCTCGGCGCGATAATCAAAAGGGCCATCGACGGTGTGTGGCCCCTTCTTGGGAAGTAGCGGTGTCTAGTTCAGCTTGAACAGCAGCTGAGCCCTGCCGCCGAACTCGTTGAAGTCACCTGCCCCACCGTAGAAAATTTCAAAAGCGCTGGCTGTGCGGCCGCTATCAGACTCCCCGGTGAACCCTGCGCCGACACGGAACGAGGTGTCATCCGAATCAAGGTTGTAAGTCTGAGTGGTGCTGCAGTCGAAGCCTCCAGAACCGTCTGGCACGGCACAAAGTCCAGTGGTTGGGTTGGACACTGTAACCTTGCTATCGAAGTCAAATCGCTGCTTCACGGCACCTTTCAGGAATGGTGAGTACTGCCATCCGTGTTGCGCCATTGGAACAGCAATAGTAACGGCGGCTACGCCGGCAAAGGTTCTTGATGTCGCGTCGCTGTACGTAACGCCAGCGGTATCGGTGAAACCGTCTCTCTCGTAGTCGGAGTACAAAAGGCCGCCGCTTACATCGATAAGCACCAGTCTGTCACCGCGACGTGCCTGGAATACGTGCCCAACGGTACCCGAGAATGAATACTCAAAATAGTCGGTCTCTCCGCGTCCGCCGCCGAATGTCGCCGGTTCAATATCCGGTCCGGGGATTCCATTCACGAATTGAAAGCCATTGAAGGCAATATTGGTGACATCGGAATCACCGAAACCAAAAGAGCCAGTCGTAATGAGGTAGGTCTGCCTCTTGGCAACCACGGAGTAGAAGTCGAACAGCACACCATCTTCGTCGACGTTGCCATTCCCCGTTCGGACGCCAATTGTGCCAGCCGTCCTGGCTTCCGGCGCAAACGGCCCGTCCTGTACAGCGGCGGAGGCCGGCGTAAGATTGTCCCCCCGATAGTTAGTCTGAACCGATTTTCCGCTTATCCCGGCTCCAAGTTTGACCGTGTAGCCGCTCATGCGGCTCGACAAATCAATTTCGCCCAGCGCCCCGAGGGTATAGGCAGTGCTCCTGAATGGTTGCAGCTCATTAATCGGCGCGATGGGGGCGCCTCCGCAATCTTCCTGCGACACCGGATTCTTGAGAGTGTAACCATCATGGTCCACATGAACACCCGAGAAGGCAACGCCGCCGTAGACAGGAGTAGCGCCGAGCCCCGAATTCGCCTTGGCTTGCGCAATAGTATCTTGAAGCGCATCAACGGTTGCCGCTTGGCTAGCTGCCCCAGTGTCGCTAGAAGCACTCTGGCCTTGGCAACCGGCGGCATGCACATCGGTTGAAGTTGTGCCCGCCATCAGTGCGATGCCGGCGCAACCGGCCAAAACGGCAGCGAAACCGCGCGTGCACTGCCTCTTTATCAAGTAAAGCGATGAAGCATCGCCGCTCCTTCCAAGAGCTATCATGTATCACCCCGTCGAAATGTCTGTTCCCGTCCGAATCTTGTTACATTGATTCGCCCTGCCACAAATGGTGCGCGCAAGTATCACTTGTGACGACT
>JAUWFF010000262.1 GCA_030607105.1 Filomicrobium sp. | reverse complement strand
GGCTCGGCAGTGTCGGACTCGGTCACGTAATTCGTCATGCGGAATCCGTGCTCGGCCTTGAGAGCGGCCAGTTTGCTCTGGCGGGCCGGAGATCCGGCAAGTGCGACGCTCTCCTTGAGGGCTTCGATCGCCGGACGCCAGAAGGAGCGCCGCACAAGAGCATCCGAGAGGACGTCAAGGGCCTCTGCCTTGGACTTTGCATCGCCGGCCCTCTGGTAGGCGCGATACGCGGCGCTGGAGGCGTTGACCGGGACGTTGTAACGCTCGGAATTGGAATAGGTCTTGGCATCAAACCCCAGAAGCGACTTGGCCAGTCCGAGCCAGGCCGCGGTACTTTGCGTCTTCAGGGCGACGGCGGCTGCATAAACGCTGGCGGCCGAGCGGGCATCGGTTGCAAGAAGGCCGTCGGCCTGTTTGAGCAGGACCGGCAAACGTACTTTCTGTGATTTCGGCTTGAAGCGCTTGAGGTAGGTTTCGTAATTGGCCGCCTCGCGCTCGAGCTGCTTGTGAGCGAAGGTGGCCGCCGTTGCCGGGTTGGCGAACATCAGGGCGATCGCCGAAAGAAAAGCCAGGACGGGTGCGATCCAGCAGGTCCAAAGAATGATGGGCTGAGGTTTGCTACCCAGTCGAGACACGCGCATGGCAATCATCCTTTTGCGAATTCCTGCGTGGAAAAGAAAACCGGTCTTGGCGATTTCAGCACTTACCGATCAGAAGTTACAGACTATTCGCAGGGCGTGGCCAAACCCGGGCCGCAACCAAAAATGCGGGATGTTGCCGGCGATTACCGGTGCTTGCTCATCTGACAGCAACACAAACGCAAAAAAGCCGACCTGGCGGCCGGCTTCATGCAAAGAGCGGTTGCTTGCTTCAGTGTCGTGTCGAGGCCGTCGGCGGCGTTCTGTCGTCGCTCGGCAGGGTGCCTGATGGAACATTGGCCCGCTCGCCGGATTCAAAGACAACCGGTGACGTAAGTTGCGATGTCGGTCCAGCGGGACTGCCAAGCTCCCAGAAATTCGCGAAGGCCTTGGTCGCGGTGTGAGCGAGTTCCTCAGAGGTGGTCGAATAACACTCGTAGGCGTCGCGTTTCGCTGGCTCGCGGCGCATACAGTCACCGACCCAGCAGGTTTCAGAGTCGAGCACGAGTTGCTCATGCGCCTCGAAAAGGCGGACGTCATCAACCAGACGCGCGACCGCGGGCTCCAGAAAGCTGCCGAAATCGGCGGGCTCCGACAATGGTGCGCTAG
This sequence comes from Filomicrobium sp., assembly GCA_030607105.1. Taxonomy (GTDB): domain Bacteria; phylum Pseudomonadota; class Alphaproteobacteria; order Rhizobiales; family Hyphomicrobiaceae; genus Filomicrobium. The sequence goes on along the minus strand of JAUWFF010000262.1, from coordinate 2,390 downwards.
CGTCGAGGGTGGTGAAAACGGCGCGGACCGTGATGTTGTGCTTTTCCAGGGTCGCCGCCAAATTTGTTAGGGCGCGGCAAACAGGGCTCGAAGGGGAGCGAGCAATCAACAGATACTCTGCTGGCTCGGTCTCGCCGGCCCGACGGCGCCGGTTAAGATGATCTTTAACAAAAGCTGTAACCCGCGGTTCCTTTTCTTCTTTCTTGATGACCTGGAAACCGGAGGTATCGCTGTTGTGCATCAGATTATCCTTCATTTGTTCCGGGACCAGGTGACCGGGTTTGATGCCGGACGTCGTAATGACCCCATTAAGGGCCAAAGACCTTAAGCAACCGTTGAGACGTGTCCCAGCACGGGTGCTATTCGGATAAAAACAAGCGCCTTTTCCGCGCACCAACTTCTAGTGATTGCCGGCAGGGCGGAGGCGCCGGGCAATGGTGATAATCGTTTGATCATCGTCTTCGTCATCTTGGTTCAAATCGAAGGGATCTTGGGTGAGTTCCCAGCGCGTTTCGTCTTCAGAGGCTGCATCTTCTTCGAGTGTCTGCGCGGTGATATCGATCCCGGAATTCCTTCGGTCGCTGGTGCCGGTTTCATGCGTCGGACAAAGCAGGGTAGGTGGTGCGGCGATTTCGACCTCGGGTGCCGGCAGTGGCTTGGTGACTTCCGCAGGCTGCGCAGCCGATAGCGCCGCGGAGACGCGCGTATCATCGGCGGCAACTGTAAACGTGGCGGTTTCGCGGGTCAGCGTTACGGTCGCTTCGGAGCCGGGATCGTCAGCCACAGATGGTGCCTTTAGCTCAAGCTCGCTGGCAGGGGCTTTAATACCCGAGATTGTTGCCGGCTCACCGCTAGCCTGAGAAGCAATGTCCGCAGCGAGAAAGCGAACCTCTGATACTGTCACGGGGGCCTGTCGCTTGTTGGACACCGTGATCACGGCACCGTCGCCGGCGGCGTCGCCATTTTGCGCGTTCACCTCACTGGGCCCAGACTTCTCAGACAGCCCGGCCTGGCCCACGCGGGACGAGGGCGTCGTGTTCCTGTTTGCTGGCTTCACGATGGCTTCGACATCTTCCTGCGATTGCGCGTCGCCATCATCAAGGCCATTGGAAAACTCCGCCGCTGCGCGAGTGGCATATGCGCCAAACGCCGAGCGCAGGCTTCGTTCGTTGTAGCCGTTTTGGCCATTGCCGCGCGAAGTCAACGTCGCTTGGTGTTCCTCGGCCTTGCCGGCCGGGCGACGGCGGTTGGAGCGTTTGCTGCCACCGTTGACCTTGTAACCATTTCCGTTCCTTGCGACTTGTGAGCGGCGGTTGCGTGCTGTGGTGCCATGTCGGCCATCGCCGTTCACGCTTGGGCGAGCTTCATCATCGCGACCAGCCAGCATCGCCCCTGGATGGATGCGGCTGGAGCTCCTAACGTTGCGGGGATCGCCGACATCCGGCGCGTGTTTGAGGCCGGTGTCAAAGCCGCGCAGCGGGTCGCTTTGTGGGTTGTCGTTCAATCCACGCTGGGGCCTTGAGACCGGTGCTGCGGCCAGTTCAGCGGCTCGCGCTTCGGCTTCCGCCTTCATGCGCACACGGCGTTGTTCCTCAGCCCTCTTGGCGGCTCCCATCACCGCCTGCAGGATTATGTCGGACCAAGCGCCCTCGCGGAAACGGTAGACGCGAAAGGCCTGGCAGCCGGCAAACTTGCTGCCCTGGCGCCAGAGCTTCTTCTGGATGGCCTTTGTCGACAGGAAGGGATTGTAGACACGGGTGAAGATCTTCTGCTGCTCGAAGCCTGAGAACAAGTTGGCGAGCAGATGCGCCTCGTGCTGCAGCTCCTGGGCATCGTGCGAGCCATAGCCGAAGCCTGCCTGGGCATTGCGGGCGTGCGGCCTGTATGGCGCGTCGAGCGGCACCGCAACGTAATAGGCGCCGTGCATGTCGAAAACGACGTGACGGAACACTTCAAAGTTCTGCCGAATCTCGGGATCGCGGTGGATCTCGTTGAAGCGCGATAGAATTCTGATCATCGGCCCGCGCTCTGCTTCGCGCATGACCGGCACCAAGCCGTTGAGCCGGTTGATAGGCCGGCCGATGGAGACAAGCAGCAAGCAAAAATCGACGAAAACGGCGATGGCCAACGGGATGTAGTCGCGCTTCGACAAGCCAACAGGCTGGGCGAGGACACGAGCAGCCTGAGCGGACGCACCGCCGGAAACCGACTGAACAGCCTTCTTTTGCAACGCGCGCAGTTCGTCGGCCGATGGCGGCAGTTCAAGGACGACCGCGCCGTGCAGAGTCGCAGCAAGGCGGCGGAATGCTTCGATGGTGGCTTCCGCGCCTTCAACGGCCGCCACTTGCGGACGCTGCATCACCGGCAGCTGATCGATTGCGCGGACGACT
>JAUWFF010000143.1 GCA_030607105.1 Filomicrobium sp. | reverse complement strand
GAGCATCTGTACGGGAAGGCACCATATTCGATTGAGAGCGGGACTCGTTGGGGCTAGTCGCAGCTTGGTGGGTACACTGGTGGCGCGCCCGCTCCTTGGCACGGCGCGGGGTCTCGGACACACTCCTGCGTCGTGCCTTCTGTGGGGCGGCCAAAAGGTGCCGAAATTTTTTTGTCTGCATAGAAAGCCCCCCGAAAAAAACGCCAGACCCTCTCACAGACCTGGCGGCAATGATGGAGGGAGAGAAGTAATGATGATACAACTATTGTCTCTAATGGTTGCTCTCGCCGATAAGTTTACGACAAGCGGAGTCAAGGCCTATTAAGAGCCCAGCGCTTGATGATTTGTAAGGTGACCAGCATTTGGAGACATTGCTAAAGGGGGGGCACCAGACGATTCGGACCCGTCTGGTGGGCCCTGTGCAACGCAGCCAGCATGCGGGCAGCACCGGCGCGGAGCAAGAGGACCCTAACGCCTCCGTACGTACGTTGCCAATACACCTGTGATCTATTCTCTATTAAACTGTGCATGAGCTGCTGGAGGCACTTTACTGCAGGTTGGGGGCGGTTCTTAATCCCGCTTGCCTATGGCTATGACGACCCAATCTAGCCTGCCCCTTGGCTCCCCAGTCTTGGGGCCTTCTTTTTGACGGGCTGCCTATTTCCCGCGCCAATACTCGTTGGAACAACGCTTTAATGGACGCTTCCCTAACCAGAACTTCTGGCTAATTTTCTTTGCAAACACGGGTTTTTCTCAGTCCCAATGTCAGCGATGGGCTCTCGCGCTATGCAGAATGATGCGCCTGCGTGCGGTTACTTGCGAATATGGAGAGAATTTCGTGTGTGGCGGATGGGGTGGGATTCGAACCCACGGTGAGCGCAAACCCACGGCGGTTTTCAAGACCGCTGCCTTAAACCACTCGGCCACCCATCCTTTAGCGTGACGTATACCGCAAGAGTGCTGATTTCTAGCGCATGGCAAAGACGCGCATCCATCCTGGCGCGCAGCCAAACGTCCGCCGCCAGCTTTGCAATTCGGCCAAGCCTCCCATGCTCTAGCGGTAAGTCGGCAGAGGCTCAAGGGAACAGTGGATTGATGTTGTACTGTGGCCCAGTGGAGCTTGCGGGGATCGGTCTGTTTGGCTCTTTAACTGGTGCAAGTTTGATGGTTGCAGTGGTTTAGAGCGCAGGCGCCAGCAATGCGGATGCAGTGTTCCAGGGCCCTCCGGGCTTCAGGTGTTGTGTTGGTTTGGGCGGCCATTGCCGTCGGCGGCTGCAGTGATCGGCCGGTGTCGCCGTCGATTGGGCCAGAGAATGCATCGGTGGCTTCCGTCGCCGCGGTTGCTGAGCCCAAGTACGGGGTTCTGGGGCAGATCGCCGGGCCGGCGCGCCTGCCGCGGAAGTCACGGTCCTTGAACCGTTCCCTGCGCAAGGGCGGAGGCTACCGCAAGCTTGGCAGGCCTTATCTCATCAAAGGCGTGCGATATGTGCCGCGTCATGATCCACATTATGAAGAGACTGGCAGGGCTTCTTGGTACGGGGACGAATTTCACGGCAAAAAGACCGCCAATGGCGAGGTCTATGACATGCATGCGCTGACGGCGGCGCATCGTACGTTGCCGTTGCCATCATTCGCATCGGTCACCAATTTGGAGAATGGCCGCAAGGTGATGGTTCGGGTGAATGATCGCGGTCCGTTCAAGAAGGGGCGTATCATCGATGTTTCCTCGCGGGTGGCCAAGGAACTTGGATTTCGCGAGCAGGGCACCGCGAAGGTGCAGGTGAAGTACCTTGGTCCTGCCCCACTGGATGGTGGCGACCATCGGGAGCAGACTTTTCTGGCCGAGCAGAAGAGTTAGGTGTTCGTGCTTTTTTAGAGACGGTTTTAGGCCTTTTTGTTGCGCAATGCCAACGACGTGAAGGCGGACTTGGTCTAGCAGCGTTGACCCTGACGCTCAGAATCTCGATAGTCAGGCAATCCATGGCCTAGAGGAGCACAAATGCTCTACGCGGGAATATTCAACTGGTATCCGAGAACGATGGCGAGGCATGCAATTGTATGGCTTGCGATTGGGTGTTTTTTCAGTTTGTTCTTGGCCCAGTTCGCGGATGCGGCGCAGTTCAAGTCGCAGGCCAAACAAGCCATCCTGATCGATTATGATACAGGCGCAATTCTCTATCAAAAGAACGCCGATGATTTGGTTCCACCTGCGAGCATGAGCAAGTTGGCGACGTTGGCTGTCGTGTTCGACCGCCTGCAACGAGGTATTCTATCGATGGAGGATACCTTCATTGTCAGCGAGCACGCGTGGCGAACCGGCGGGGCGCCGTCCGGTACCTCGGCGATGTTTGCACCGCTGGGCAAGCCCGTGACACTTAATGATCTGGTGCAGGGCATTGCCATTCAGTCGGGCAATGACGCGAGCATCGTTGTTGCAGAGGGGATCGCGGGAAATGAAGCCCAGTTCGCGAGAATGATGACCGATTATGTGCGGGGGATCGGACTCAAGAAATCTACGTTTGCCAATCCTACCGGCCTTCCAGATCCAGAGCATCTTATGACGGTGCGGGAAATTGCCTTTCTGGCGCAGCACCTCATCAAGAAATATCCCGAGTACTATCAGTTCTTCGGCATGCGGAGATTCCCTTACCAGCCGAAAGGCAGGCGACGGCCCTATGCGTTCTACAACCGCAATCCCCTGCTGGCCGCAGGGATTGGGGCGGACGGTTTAAAGACTGGCCACATCAAGGCGGCAGGTTATGGGTTGGTGGCTTCGACCGTGCGAGACGGCCGGCGGCTCATTGGTGTCGTTCATGGTCTGAATTCGAGCAAGGTCAGGAAGAACGAAGCAATCAAGCTTATCAACTGGGGTTACCGTAATTTCTCCACCTACGATCTTTACGAGGCAGAAGAGGTGGTCGGTTCGGCCAGGGTCTGGGGCGGGGAGAAGTTCTTCGTGCCGCTGAAGGGAGATGGCGCGATCAAGGTGATCCTGCCAAAGTCGCCAGTGCGGCAAAGGTTGACTGCAGAGATTGTGTATAATGCTCCTTTGAAGCCGCCTGTTAAAAAGGGTGACAAGGTGGCGGTGTTGCGGGTAACCAGCGCCAACAATGCCGTTAATAATGTTCCCCTTTACGCGGCGGAGGACATTGAGGAAGGCTCGGTTGTGCGGCGTGGATTTGATTCGCTCGTCGTTATGGCCTGGCGCTGGATGGCGGATCAGGCTTCAGATTTGCTTAAGAAGATCTAGTTTGAAGGTGGTGTTGAAGCCGCGATGGATAGTACAATAAAGCGCGGCAGGCTTGTCACGCTGGAGGGCGGCGAGGGGTCGGGAAAATCGACTCAGGTTGTTCACCTGGCGCGTTTTCTCCGCGAGCAAGGTATTGAGACCGTGATCACACGGGAACCGGGCGGTGTGCCTTTTTCGGAGAGACTGCGCGAGCTCATTCTTCAAGAACCACCAAGCTCAGCGAAGACGGAATTCCTGATGTTCGCCGCGGCGCGTACGGAACACATCGCTGGATTGATCCAGCCGGCCCTTATGGATGGACGGTGGGTCGTGTGTGACCGATACATTGATTCAACGCGGGTTTATCAAGGTGTGCTTGGCGGGATTGACGCGGCCTTGATTAAGGCGACCGAGACCTACACAGTGGCGCCTTTCCTTCCGGATCTGACTTTTTTGCTGGATGTTAATCCTAAGCTCGGACTGGAACGCGCCAAGGCGCGCGGCGAGCTCAGTCGCTATGATGCTGCTGACGAAGACGATCATGCGAAAGTGCGCAAGGGGTTCTTGGATATCGCCGCAAGTGAGCCTGGGCGTTGTGTAGTGATCGACGGTCAGGAACGCGAGATGGAAATTGCCGGACAGATCGCGCAGATCGTCAAGCGGCGATTTTTATAGCCGGGATAGATTATGGCGCGTGCAGCTGCCGTCCGCGAGATTGAGGCTTTACCAGAAGCCGACCGACTAGAAGGATTTCCGCATCCGCGGGAAACGCTTCAGGTATACGGACATGACAAGGCACAACATGAGTTGGCTGAGACGCTGCATCGAGGACAAGTGCATCACGGCTGGCTTCTGAGCGGACCGCAGGGAATCGGTAAGGCGACATTGGCCTACAGGTTCGCCAAATGCCTGCTAGCCTCAGCGGATGAGCGCCAGATTTCATCTGGTAGGCTGGACGTGCCGGCGGCGTCGGTTGCGAACCGGCAGGTGGTGTCTATGTCGCATCCAGGGCTGCTTGTGCTTCGGCGTCCTTATGATGCGTCAGGCAAGCGGTTCATGGCTTCTATTCCAGTTGATGAGGTGCGACGGCTGCGCTCGTTCCTGTCACATCGGGCGGCTCGGGATAGCTGGCGCGTTGTGATTGTGGATTCGGCCGATGATCTTAACATCAATGCAGCGAACGCGTTGTTGAAGTCGCTCGAGGAACCGCCTGATAAAATGGTGTTCTTGCTGATTTCTTCGGAGCCGGGGCGATTGTTGAATACGGTGCGCTCTAGATGCAGGCGGCTGGAGCTTGGTGCGCTTGATGAAGCTGAATTGAAAGCGGCCTCACAACAAGCCTTTGAGGCGAGTGAGGCGGATGCGCCTGGGAATGATATGTGGAACCGTCTTGTCCCGTTGGCGCAAGGCAGCGTTCGGCGCTTGGTCGCTATTCACTTTGCAGGTGGGCTGGAACTGCATCAAAAGATAGTTGAATTCTTTTCAAATCTGCCGGAAGTCAATTGGGGGCAGGTGCATACCTTGGCAGACGGCCTGGCGCCCGCAGCAGCGGCGGAAAAATATAGTCTGTATAATGAGCTTCTGTTCGATGCCCTGGCGCAGGTGATCAAAGCGGGGGTGGGCCATGATAGCGGACCTTCGGGGCGCGCGGTGGCCGGTAAAGTGGTTCGGCGTGAGCGTCTTGCGTCCTGGGCGGCCTTATGGGAAACAATCGTGCGTGAGGAGGCTGAGACGCGAGCGCTCAATCTTGATCGCAGAGCCTTCATTCTCGGAACCATC
>JAUWFF010000147.1 GCA_030607105.1 Filomicrobium sp. | reverse complement strand
GAACGCAATGAGGCCAAAGAAGAGCTCAAACCGACCAAGTCGCAGCGCCCACCACGTCAGGCCACGCCAGCGGTGGCCGATGAGGATGACGCCCGCGGCAAGGATAAGCGCGGCAAGTCGGCGCGGACACCGGCCCGGTCGGGCGACGAGCGCCGTGAGCGCGGCAAGCTCACCGTTGATCAGTTGCTCAACCGTGAGCAGCGCGAACGGTCGATGGCTTCCCTGAAGCGTAAGCGCGAACGTGAAAAGATGAAGGCGATGGGCGTCGCCCAGCCGCGCGAGAAGATCGTCCGCGAAGTTATCATTCCCGAAGTCATTACCATCCAGGAACTGGCCAACCGGATGACCGAGCGCGCCGTCGACGTCATCAAGTATCTGATGAAGCAAGGCGCGATGCACCAGATCAATGACGTCATCGACGCCGACACTGCCGAGCTGTTGGTGACGGAATTCGGTCATACGCCGAAGCGGGTGTCCGAAGCCGACGTCGAGGAAGGCTTTATCGACGAAATTGACGATCACGGCGAGACCGAGCCGCGGGCTCCAGTCGTCACGATCATGGGCCACGTTGACCACGGCAAGACATCGCTCCTTGACGCGTTGCGCCAGGCCAACGTTGTTGCTGGTGAAGCCGGCGGCATTACCCAGCACATCGGCGCCTATCAGGTCACGACCGACGCTGGCAACAAGATCACCTTCATTGATACGCCGGGTCACGCCGCGTTCACTGCCATGCGCGCGCGCGGCGCCAAGGTCACTGATGTCGTTATCCTGGTGGTCGCCGCCGACGACGGGGTAATGCCTCAGACGGTCGAGGCCATCAACCATGCCAAGGCAGCCGACGTTCCGATTATCGTCGCAATTAACAAGATCGATAAGCCGGATGCGGACCCCACGCGCGTCCGCACCGATCTGCTGCAGCATGAGATTGTCGTCGAAAGCATGTCGGGTGAGACACTTGAGGTCGAAGTGTCTGCGCTAAAGCGCATGAACCTCGACAAGCTGCTCGAAGCCATCATCCTGCAGTCGGAGCTGCTCGAGTTAAAGGCCAACGCGGACCGCCGCGCCGACGGCATTGTCATTGAGGCCAAGCTTGAGCGCGGTCGTGGTCCCGTCGGCACGGTATTGGTTCAGCGCGGTACGCTTAGCGTTGGCGATATCGTCGTTGCTGGTTCTTCCTGGGGACGCGTCCGGGCTCTGATTAACGACCACGGCAAGAACGTTGTGAAGGCCGGGCCCTCGGTTCCCGTCGAGGTTTTGGGTTTTGACAACGCGCCCGAAGCCGGCGATCAGTTCGCAGTTGTCGAGAACGAGGCCCGCGCACGCGAGATCACCGAGTATCGTGATCGCAAACGCCGTGAGCAGCTCGGCTCGGCCGGCACGCCTCGTACGCTTGAGCAGATGATGCAGTCGTTGAAGGACGATGCCGACCGCAAGGAGATGCCGGTCCTCGTCAAGGGCGACGTGCAGGGCTCCGTCGAGGCCATCAACGGGGCATTGAAGAAGCTTGGAACCGACGAAGTCGAAGCACGCATCATCCACACCGGTGTTGGCGGCATCACGGAATCCGACGTCGTGCTCGCCAGCGCCTCGAACGCCGTTATCGTCGGCTTCAACGTCCGCGCCAACGTTCAGGCCAAGCAGGCAGCCGAAGCCCAGGGAGTCGAGATCCGTTACTACAACATTATCTACGACCTGGTTGACGACATAAAAGCTGCGATGTCGGGCCTCCTGGAACCGACCATCCGCGAGATATTCCTCGGGAATGCCGAGATCCTGCAGGTGTTCAATATTTCCAAGGTCGGTAAGGTCGCCGGTTGCCGCGTCACCGAAGGCAAGGTCGAACGCGGCGCCAGGGTGCGTCTCATCCGCGACGATGTCGTCATCCACGAAGGTACGCTGTCGATGTTGAAGCGCTTCAAGGATGATGTGAAGGAAGTCCCCGCCGGTCAGGAATGCGGCATGTCGTTTGCCAATTACCAGGACCTGCGTGAGGGCGACATCATTGAGTGCTTCCAGGTCGAAGAGGTGGCCCGCACACTCGACGACTAGGCTGGTCGAGCATCCGAAGACCGCCATTGTCAAACGATAGCTAGAGGAAGCCGCGGCCGGTCCAACCCCGGCGCGGAAGAAGTAAAATGTCTAAGAGAACAAATTCACAGACGGCCGCCGGTCCGTCCCAGCGCCAGCTCCGAGTCGGTGAAATGCTGCGCCATGCCCTCGCCGAATTGCTCACCCGCCGCGAGTTCCACGATGATGTTCTGACTGACAACGTCATTACCGTCGCCGAGGTGCGCATGTCGCCGGACCTGAAGCTGGCCACCGCTTACGTCACGCCTTTGGGTGGCAGTGATGTTGCACCTGTACTTGAGGCACTCGACCGCAATAAGCGCTACATCCGCACGTCCATCGCCAAGGCCGTAAAGCTTAAGTACGCCGCCGATCTTCGCTTTCGCGCCGACGAGCGTTTCGATGAAGCCCTCCACATCGAGAGCCTTCTAAACAGCCCCGAGGTCCGCCGCGACATCGACGACGACTGACAATTACCACTAATCATTCTGTTCCACGAAATCCACACGCCAAGGAAGCGAGAATGGCACGACGCAAGAAAGGCCGGCAGGTCAACGGCTGGCTGATCCTCGACAAGCAGGCCCTTCAGACCTCGACCCAGGCCCTCGCCGCCGCCAAGCGTTTGTTTGACGCGCAAAAGGCCGGTCACGCCGGCACGCTCGACCCCCTGGCGACCGGCGTGCTGCCGATTGCTTTTGGTGAGGCGACCAAGACCGTCTCCTACGCCGTCGATGGGGAAAAGGCCTACCGCTTTACGGTTCGCTGGGGCGCGGAGACAACGACCGACGACAGCGAAGGCAAGGTGACGGAAACAAGCGATTTCCGGCCGTCCGAAGACGAGATTGAAGCAAGCCTTGGTAACTTCATCGGCGAGATCAGCCAGGTGCCGCCGCAATTTTCGGCAATCAAGGTCGATGGTCAACGCGCTTACGATCTCGCCCGCGAAGGCGAGATGCCCGAACTGCAGGCGCGTGAAGTCAACATTGACGATCTCCGCCTCATCGCATGTAAGGACTCGGATACAGCTGTTTTTGAGGCCGAGTGTGGCAAGGGCACCTACGTTCGCGCCATCGCCCGCGACATTGGCCGCCTGCTTGGTTGCCGCGGCCACGTTGTGGCGTTACGGCGCCTGCGCGTTGGCCCGTTTACCGACGAGATGGCGCTAGCCCACGAAGACCTCAGCGAAGCGCTCCAGGAGGGCGGCCAGGAGGCTCTGGAGCCTTTCCTTCATCCCGTTGAGGCCGCTTTGGGCGAACTCACCGAAATGGCACTTACGCCGGCTGACGCCGCCAGTCTCGCCCGTGGCCAGACGGTGCTCTTGCGCGGCCGAGATGCGCCGATGTTTTCCGGCTCGTTCTTCGCCACCAGCCGCGGCAGGCTCGTCGCCTTGGGGGAGGCCGAACGTGGCCAGCTCCGCCCGACCCGGGTGTTCAATCTGGGGTAGTCGGTTGTGAACCATTCACCCGACGAAAACGCTGGCGCCGGCTGGTGGATCATGTATAAGGGGCAACTATCGCGGGCTTGAAAGCCCGCGTTTTATATTTCGCGACCCTGCTGGACGACATCCCGGCCGCGGCCGCCGGCACCCGCGCGGTGCTACTCGACCAATCCACAATGGGAAAGGATGCCCGATGTCGATTACGCCTGAGCGCAAGACCGAACTTGTCAAATCGTTCGCCACCAAGGATGGCGATACCGGATCGCCCGAGGTCCAGATCGCGATCCTGACTGAACGCATCAACAATCTGACCGAGCACTTCAAAAGCCACAAGAAGGACAATCACTCTCGTCGTGGTCTCTTGAAACTCGTCTCTCAGCGCCGCCAGCTCTTGGACTATGTCAAAGGCAAGGATGTGCCGCGCTATCAGACGATCATCGAAAAACTCGGTATCCGCCGCTAATGGCTCCGTTGCCCTTGCAATTCTCAAACGCACGGCATCAACCAAAACGAAGTGACCATCGCACTGCGCCGGCCCTGAACATGAGGGCTCGACGTTCAACACCGGCTTGCCGAGTGTTGGAAAACACCATGCGCGTATGTGCTAAAAGACGCTCGCAAACCGAAAGAGCGAACCGAAATCCGAAATCAGAAAGACGACCGATATGTTCGACATTCATCGCGTGGAAATCGAGTGGGGCGGCCGCAAGCTGTCGCTTGAAACAGGCCATGTAGCCCGCCAAGCTGATGCATCCGTTTTCGCGCAGTACGGCGAGACCAGTGTTCTCGCAACCGTCGTTGCCGCGAAACAACCTAAACCCGGCATCGATTTCTTTCCGCTGACAGTAAACTACCAAGAAAAAACCTACGCCGCCGGTAAGATCCCCGGTGGCTACTTCAAGCGCGAGGGTCGCCCAACCGAAAAGGAAACGCTCACTTCGCGGCTGATCGATCGCCCCATTCGCCCACTTTTCATCGACGGTTTCAAGAACGAAACGCAAGTCGTCATCACCGTGCTTTCGCACGACATGGAAAATGACCCGGACATCCTAGGCATGGTTGCGGCCTCCGCGGCCTTGACTCTGTCGGGCGTTCCCTTCCTCGGGCCCATCGGGGCTGCCCGCGTCGGCTACATCGAAGGCGAATTCGTCCTGAATCCGATGGTCGACGAGATGCAGGAAAGCATTCTCGATCTTATCGTCGCCGGCACCGAAGACGCCGTCATGATGGTTGAATCCGAAGCCCAAGAGCTCTCCGAGGACACCATGCTCGAGGCGGTCATGTTCGGCCAGCGCCACTTCCAGCCTGTCGTTCAGGCGATCATCAAGCTCGCTGAGACGGCGGCCAAGGAACCCTGGGACGTTTCACTTCCAGACAAGGAAAAGTACCTGGA
>JAUWFF010000241.1 GCA_030607105.1 Filomicrobium sp. | reverse complement strand
CCGAGCGCGGCCGTGGATCCGGAATGGCTGAGATTGAAATAAGGCAACGGCCGCGGCGCTCGAAGAAACGGTTTGCCGGCTGGCGTCGATTGGAAGTCCAGCTCGGCGGGCCTGCAGCCGCAGTAGGAGGCGAGAATCTGGCGCATGCGGCCGCGACCGCTGATGAAACGCCGCTGGTGCGATGAATCAACGAAGCGTGCGGTGCGGGCCAACTCATCGTCTGACAGCGTTCCACGGAGCTCGTCGGTTACCGCGTCAGGTTCTTCGATGGGAAAGACCCAGACCTCGACGACGTGGTCATCGCCGGGTTCGTGGGCGGCCGTTTTCTCGTCGGCGGGGCTCATCGCAAATAGGGCGCAGCCCGCTCGGCGGTCTGTGGGCCAACATACTGCCAGCTGGTAGTACTTGCGGCTTTCGGCGCGTTATGGGACCGCCGCGTGTCCTCGTATCCCGGAAGTGCATTTTTCTTCTTCCAGGGCAGCACCTCCTCGGCAGCGGCAGGCTTCGGTCGCGGTCTTGAGCTCTTCTTTTTCGTCTTCCGCTTTTGGACGCTGCGATCGCGCGGCGCAGGTGAAACAACGGCCACCGGCAGGGCCGACCGCGAACCTGAAGGCGTCGCCGCATTCGCCTCCCGCAGAATTGAGATCGCACCATAAAACGGCATAAGGCGCGGTGTATCGGGGCTTTTGGCCAGATTAGCGGCAACCTTGTTGCGGTAGTTGGCGACGAGTTCTTGGCGCGCCGTCAGAGCATTGCGATGGCGCATATGCACGACTTTGAAGCCTCTATTCTTCAAGCCTTCAAGGATCGCGGGCAAAGCTTTGGCGGTTGCCGGCTTAATATCGTGAAACAGCAAAATGCCGCCGCCGCGTTTCTCGACGCGCTTCAACGTCAGGCGTGTCAATTCAGCGGGGTCGGCGATGAAGCTGTCGTCGGAGACGACGTCTACGGTGAATGTCGCAATGCTGCGTTCTTGCAGATAGCCTAGCAGCGGCGCGGAATCGTTCAGTCCGGTGAAGCGAAAGAACGGGGCAATCCCCCCCCCCGTTGCCGCATCAAGTGCCGCAAAGCCGCGCTCGATTTCGTTCTGGGCTCGCGTTTCCGACATCTTCGGTAGCTGACGCGGGTGCGCCCAAGTGTGGCCTCCGAGTGTGTGGCCGCGGGCGATGATATCGCGGGCGATAACGGGATAGGCCACCGCCATCTTTCCAACGGCAAAGAACGTGGCGCGTGTGCAATGGCGCTCCAGCGTTTCGAGGATGCGGGGGGTCACCCAGGGACTCGGGCCATCGTCAAAAGTGAGGATGACCTCCTTTTCGCGCAAAAACGAAGGCTCGCGCTGTTGTTTTGTCAGAGCGCCGAACAAAGGACCACCGCTGGCGTCGACCTCGACGATGCGCTCAAGGCCAATCGCATGCTCCGGAGCAGCGCAATCGCTGGCGCCCGCCGGAACGGCGAAAACCATGCCTGCGGCTGAAATCGATGCAACGAAGAAGCTACGCATACGCGTCCCTTATGATGCGTTCAGGGATAGGTGACATGAGTCTAACCGTCTCCCTAGACACAATTTTGGCGGATCAGAAGGCCGGTTGATGGCGTTTTGAGAGCATCAGTTTGATCTGTGGAGCTTAATATATTGTTCATCATGCAAACGCAGTCGAGGAGGCGCCCTACGGGCGACGGGCCCGGGCTGTCGGCCGTAAAGACCTGGCAAAATCAGTTGTTGAATACTTCCCGGCGCCAGTCTTCTTGGAACGCACCTCGCAGGGCAGCGGCATCGCTGGAGTCCTTCGCGGCCGGGTTGACGGCCCTGGCCCTCTTCTTGGGGTGAGGTTCGGCTGGTTCCGGATCGTCCCTGGCCAATTCCTCACGCGACTGCTTGATGGGCGCGCGCGGGCGCCCGGAACGCTCCGGCAGCGGCCCCCTGAAGAGCCCTGGCGGTGTGATCTCCAGCGGCTTAACAGCGGGGAATTCAGAAGCGTTGGAGACCGGCCAGACAATGGAACGCGAGGCCAGCGGGCGGCGCGAGGCAATCTTCTTACGCCGGTCGGCCTCACGTTTGGCCATCCGATCGTATTTCGGCAGTGTCGCGGCCGGCTTCTTGGGAACGAGATGCACGACCTTGTAACCGCGCGCGGCGAGTTCATCGAGCAGCATATCGACGCCGCTGGCGGTCGAACGCTGGATGTCGTGGAACAGCAGGACGCCTTTACCCAGCCGCTTCAGGCCCGCGAGCGTGCGCCGGACCATGGTCGAGCCCGACCTAGTGCGAAAATCGAGGGAATCCACATCGATTGAAAAGATGCCCTGCCCGCGCTCCTTCAGGTGCTGCTGCATGCGGCGCGGGTCGCTCAAATAGGGAAAGCGGAAAAATGGCGCGACTGGCTTACCCAGGGCGAGCGAAACGGCGCTGATGCCCAGTTCAATCTCTTTTTCCGCCCGCGCGTAACCGAGGCGACCCTGCATCTTGTGCGACCAGGTGTGGGTCGCGACGGTGTGCCCGCGCCGGTCGATTTCCTTCACCATGCTAGGATCTACTAGGGCCATGCGGCCAACCATAAAGAACGTTGCTTTGGTGCAGTGCGCCTCCAGGGCGTTGAGAACGGCGGTCGTCTTCGGCCGCAAGGGGCCGTCATCGAAAGTCAGCACCACTTCGCCAGGTCTCAGGAAGTCGATGTCCTTGTACTGCATATTGCCGAAACGCGGGCCACCCGTCGTATCGACCTCAAGAATCCGTGACACACCCAAAATGCCCGTACGTTCGGAGCACGAGCGCTTGCCGGCGTGGGCCTGTTGGCTACCGACCGTACCCACGCCCGCCGCCGTTAGTGCGACCAAGAGGGTTGTCGCAATCCGCATCATTCCGTCGTCCCTCACCCTGTCACCGCTTGCAGGCGCTTGTTCTTGGGAAACCTGTCATACTCTCATAAACGGAAGATTACGAAATATCTCTCAACGAAACACTGCTTTTCGCGTCACACTGTGTTGCTTTGTCGTCGTGATGATGCTTCCTTGCCTCAGAGTGTGCTACCGACATAAGCGATTCATTGACAAGCGTCATTGTTAGAACGGGCTTGCAACAAGCTTGCCCGCAACTCGGGCTGCAGGGACTAGTAAGGCATGGATTCTCGCGCTGACGAGGCGGTGGATACTGAAAAAGAGCAAAGGGAAGCCGTCAGCAGGCTGGTTGGTGCGCTCGGTGATGCCCTCGAAGCCGGTGATGTCGGCACTATCCGCTCACTGACGGCGGATGTCCTGGCACCAGACCTTGCCGAGGCAATCGAGCTCCTGGATCAGGAGGACCGGGTCAAGCTGATCCAGGCCCTTGGCGACGACTTTGATTTTGACGTGTTCTCCGAACTCGACGAGACGGTTCGTGACAAACTGTCAGAAGAGCTGCCCAATGAATTTCTGGCCAAGGCGGCAACCGAACTCGATTCGGATGATGCCGCCTACCTGCTTGAGAACCTCGAAGAAAGCGACCGGCAGGAGATCTTTGAGCAGATCCCTTACGAGGAGCGCGCCGCTCTTGAGCGCAACTTCGAATACGACGAAGAGACCGCCGGGCGTCTCATGCAGTCCGACTTCGTCGCCGTGGCGCCGTTCTGGAGCGTCGGGCGCGTGATTGACTACATGCGTGAAAGCAACGAACTGCCGGATACCTTTTCAGAGATCTTCGTCGTGGATCCGGCCTTCAAGGTGCTGGGCGAAGTACAGCTATCGAGACTGCTGCGCACCAAGCGTCACGTACTGGTTTCAGAGATCATGAATCCCGACCGTCACCGGGTGCGGGCAACCGAAGACCAGGAAGAAGTTGCGCGCCAGTTCCGAAAGTACGACCTGATTTCGGCGCCCGTTGTCGA
>JAUWFF010000255.1 GCA_030607105.1 Filomicrobium sp. | reverse complement strand
ACTGGCCGAGCTCAACCAGGCCTTCCACAAGGTCTACGAGCAATTGGCACCCGAGGTGCAATCTGATCTGGGCCACAACCGTCCGGTGATCATCGCCATCGAAGAAAACCTGAAACTGTTCGCTGACGGCACCGAACGCAGCGAAAGGTACATTCCCGACGACTATCACCGTTTGAAAGCTGTGTGCCATCACGCCTTTGGCGTCCAATTGATGCTAACCAGTAACGGTGAAGGGCACTTGAAGGACTTGACTGAAAGTCGCGGCGAGCATGTGCGCACACTCATCGATGCAGCCCTGGAGCATTTGCAGGAACAACAATTGCCGCAGGAGACTTTGGAGTCCTCTAGAGCAATTCTACAGTTATCCCGTGATCTGATAACCGAGGCCTTGCAGTCGGCCACCGTCAGATCAGCTGTGATCGAGAAGTTCGCGCGGCAGCTCGGCCCCTATCTTGCCAACAATATTGCAATCGCCACGCAACGGGACCTGGATCACATCCATGAGATTGTTTCCGCATGGCGCCAAGAACTCGGTGAAGAAATTTGGGCGCGGACCTATGTCGTACTCTGCGAAGGCCATCAAATGCGGGCCGGGCAGGCGACCAAACAGTACTTTCAACGTTTGCTACACGATAAGGATGCAACGGGGGCGGCGATGGAAGATCGCGTGGTCTATGCCGAAGGCTGCAAAGATATTTCAGCGGCATTCGATTTGCTGACCCGGCACCTTAATGATCAAAAGTCCTCTCGAATCTTTTTTGGCAACCAGCACCGGCTTCAAGTGGATATTCTGGCCGATGCGGCCAGAGAGTACCTTTCCAAGCTGTTACCTGAAAAATGAGACAACCGGGACGTCACCGCGCGAGCGACCTCAGTGCCGGCAATCTCCAGATAGAACCAAACGGCCTGTCACCCATATGGTGGCAGGCCGTGCTCAGCCCCGCGTCACGACGATGTGCCGGGGACCGCGTCCGGCTTCGGCCTAAACCTTGTTACAAGAACGATGCCCGCACCGATCAGGCAGGCACCCAAATACTGATCCCATGCGATGGCCTCACCGAGAATGAGCCAGGCCAGAATGGTCGTAAATATCATCTGCGAATAGCCCAGCGTCCCCGCCCGCGACGCACCAAGGATGTCGATACTCGAGTTGTAGAGGAAGTACAGCAAGGCTCCGCCCGGAACCACGATGTACAGCAGCGCCAGATAACCCCGCATCGCCAAATGCGTATGATACCCGAGCCAATACTCGATCAGGAAGAAGGGAAGGGAAGAGCAGCGATCGCGCCACTGAACAACAGGACGACCAGCAACGGCAGTCGCGGCAAATCAAACTTCGCCCGCTTGAGCATGACCGTATAGATGGCGAACATGCACGCCGCAGCCAAGGTGATCAGGTCACCGCTGTTGAAATCGAGCCCCAGCAATTGCTGCAGGCTACCATGCACCGCGATCACGATAATCCCTGCAAACGCGGTCAGCGCACCTGCGATCTGCCACACGCTCATGGGTTCGCGAAGAACGATACGGGCCAGTGCCATCGTGATGATTGGTGCGGTCCCAAAAATGATGCCGAAATTCACCACCGACGTGTATGACAGCGCCGTAAAGGCCGTTCCTTGTGTGAGTCCCAGTCCTATGCCACCGATAAACAAGGCCTCCCACCCCCGCGCCCGGACAAATCCTATGATGTCGTGGTAGTAGCTCGCGATGAATGGCAAGAGGACAAGCGCCGATAGGAAGGCGCGAACACAGCAAAACGTCCATGGCGGCATCTCATTGTTACTGAGCTTGATCGCCACGAACACGCTTGCAGCCAGCACCCAGGTCGTGAGACCTGCCGCATAGCCCACCGTCTCTGATGCCGTTGAGAGCGATTTCTCATGCCCCGACGCCTCAGCGACAGACCAAAAATGAATAGCCAACAAATTGCTCCCCGTATCACTTCAAAAAATTGGTCCGAGCTGGTCCAGACTGCGGAGATGAGGCCGCAGACCGGCAAAAGGCGTCAATAGGAAACATACGACCAGGTCGTTTCCAGCGCTTGTTATCAGCTTGCAATGGTGCGCGGAACGGACGTCCTCTAGTTTGAGTTTGACAGAACCAAGGGTGCCCCAGTGACGGCGATAGCAAAACTCTACGTGCTCTTGTGCGGCTATGAGATTTTACCCCGCTCCGTCTGTCTTCGCGGCGGCGGTAATCGCTTCGTAGAGAGCGTACCGGTTTCGGCATATCTGCTCGAAACACAACAAGGCTTCGTCCTGTTCGACACCGGCATCAACGCGGACCTCGTCCGCGCGCCCGCATTACGTAATCAGCACTTCACAAAAAACAGCTGGGAGCCACCGGTGGTTTGGCCACAGCACGAACTACTCCCGCAACTGCGGAAGATCGGCATAGCGCCGCGGGATGTGCGGCACGTAGTGCTCAGCCACGCGCACCTGGATCATACGGGCAACCTAAGGCACTTCCGGCACGCCAAGGTCTGGATGCAGAAATCTGAATATGACTTCGCTTTCAACGGTCCCGGGCATCCCGGCGTGGTTCGAAGCGACTTAGATGATCCAGATCTCGACTGGTCATTTGTCGACGGCGACCACGAAGTGATGCCAGGGTTCACACTCCTGTCCACGCCCGGCCACACGCCGGGTCACCAATCGGCATTGATCTCATTGCCCCAGGCAGGTCGCGCATTGCTTGTCGGCGACGTCGGTGACTGGATGGCAAACTTTGAAAACGAGATCCTGCCGGGTGAAGCATCAGATGATGTTGCCGCCCTAGACAGCATTCGCAAAATCAATCGCATTCACCGCGATGAAGACGCACTCATGTTCGTGTGTCACGACCCTGACCTCATCCAGAACCAAAAGCTCGCCCCGGATTTTTACGCCTGACCGGGAGCCGTCTACCGTGGGCATCGGCGGCCTGACGACGTCAACGAGAACACCGGCGAAACGAATGTCCGGCAGTTTTAAATGGGCAGAAATTAATCCCACGCTAGGCCCCACTGGCCACC
Organism: Filomicrobium sp.; assembly: GCA_030607105.1. Taxonomy (GTDB): domain Bacteria; phylum Pseudomonadota; class Alphaproteobacteria; order Rhizobiales; family Hyphomicrobiaceae; genus Filomicrobium. Next base: position 676 of record JAUWFF010000255.1, on the reverse strand, counting down.
TCCACCCGCATAAACTTCACTAAGCAATGACGGCTGACATAATTGAGGCAAGCGGCAATAGGGCGCTCCGACAAGAGGGCGCCATTGCCAAAAAACAGAGCGTTGATTGAAAGAAGATACTGCAGTGATGAAACGACGGGCCAGCCCGCAAAAGCTTGAATTCACTCGGAGCCCTGTTTGCGCGTAATGCGCTCCAGAAGACCGCCACGGCGAGCCCCTGGATGGGAAGCTTCCTCTCCCGCCGTCTTAGAGACAGCTTCCTGTTCGGCGCGACTTCCGCCGGCCGATCCACCCCCGCGCGAACCGTCAAGAGCCTTCAGGAATCCTGACGCGCGCTCCATGTCACGCACGTCCGTGACTCCCTCCGCGACAGCGGTCGTGGACTCTGTCGACCGGTCGCCCGCAGGGCCGGCTTCGTTGATACGGTCGGACAATGACCGCCGCCCCGAGTTTTCAAACCGGCTGCGTTGCGGAGACGCTGTCGTTTGATAGGTCCCGGCCCCAAGCCGGCGCAGCTCCTCGGTAAAATGTGCCGCTTGCCGCGCCGTCCGTTCGTTGGCCGAAGCGATCTCCGCCCGCAAGCGCTGAATGATCCCCGTCTGCTCGGCGGTCTGTGATTCCAGCGACGCTATTTTCGCGCGCATCGCCGTTTTGCCCTCGCGCAGAGCCTTGTCGC
>JAUWFF010000342.1 GCA_030607105.1 Filomicrobium sp. | reverse complement strand
AAGCGAATCGTGTTGTCGTTGGAACTCGCCAACCTTGAACGGGCGATCGAGCGGGGCGACAGCTTCGCACCGGAGCTTGCACAGGTGAAGGCGACGGCCGGTGGCCTCATCGATGTCACGGCCTTGGAGCGGTTTGGTGAGGCCGGTGTCGCGCCGGTCAGCAAACTGCAGGCGCTGTTCCGCCCGGTCGCGTATCAGATCATCGAGGCTTCGGAGGCGCCAACCAGTGGTTCGGTATATGAGCAGTTGCTGTCCAATGCCCGGTCGGTGGTGAAAGTGCGCAAGGTCAGCCACGACGCGAGCGACACGAGCGCCGAGGCGATTGTTTCGAGGATTGAATCGGCTCTCGCTGCCGGGCGCCTTTCAAAGGTCGTTAGTCTCTACAAGGAGCTGCCACCGGGCGGTCAGAAGGCCGCGCAAGGCTGGCTCAAGAAAGTCAAGGACCGGCACGCTGTCGACGTCGCGCTTGCTGCGATTGGTGATCAGCTGAAAGCGTCACTGTCAGGCACCAACTAAGGCTTCGGATTTATTATCATGCTACGACTCATTCTGTTCCTGGCCTTTATCATCGCGCTCGCCAGCGGCCTTGCGTGGCTGGCAGACCGGCCTGGTCTAATCATGGTCAACTGGGAAGGCTACCAGGGCGAAATCAGCGTGTTCCACGCGGTCGTCGCCTTTGCATTCTTGACCGGATTGGCGCTCGTCGCCTGGTCGATCCTGCGGCACATCTGGAAAAGCCCCGCCGTTATAGGCAACTACTTCAACAAGCGGCGCCAAAAGCGCGGGCTTGATGCGTTGTCGACAGGCATGATCGCGATTGGCGCAGGGGACCGGGCTACCGCAACGAAGTATGCCATGCAGGCCCGCAAGTCGATGCCGAACGAACCGCTCACGCACTTGTTGCGGGCGCAGGCGGCGCAACTGTCGGGAGACAAGGCGACGGCGCGCCGAATCTATGAATCGATGCTGGCGTCAACGGACACCGAGCAGCTCGGGCTGCGCGGACTATTCCTCGAGGCGGAGCGCGAGGGCGAGCTGGAAGCGGCCAAACAGTTCGCTGACCGGGCGCTGGCCCTTAATCCACACCTGAGCTGGCCGGTCGATGCGCTGTTTGACTTGCATTGCAAGAGCCACGACTGGGCAGGTGCGTTGAAAACCCTGACGACGGCGCGCAAATATGGTCACGTTGAGAAGGCCAGTGCCGAACGCCGTAGGGCGGTGCTGCTCACCGCTCTAGCCCAAGACCTTGAAGACAAAGATCCCGAGCGCGCACTCAACTTGTCGCTTGACGCGCATAAGCTGGCACCGGGTCTGGTTCCGGCGGCGGCAATCGCCGGGCGCATGCTGGCGTCGCGCGGAAGCACTCCAAAAGCCACAAAAATCCTGCAGAAGACCTGGCAGAAGTCGCCGCATCCTGATCTTGCGGCGGCTTATGCCTACGCCCGGCTTGGTGACAGTCCACGCGACCGGCTCGACCGGGTGAAGAAACTGACGTCGCTCAATCCGCATTCCCTGGAGAGTGCTATCGCCGTTGCCAATACGGCCATCGAGGCGAAAGATTACAATACCGCGCGACAGGCCCTTGAGCCGCTCTTGGAAAATCGCCTGACACAGCGAGTCTGTACGCTTATGGCGCGTATTGAAGGCGAAGAACATGGCGACAAGGGCGCCGTTCGCGAATGGCTCGCGCGCGCCGTCAACGCGCCGCGCGACCCAGCTTGGACAGCCGACGGAATTATATCCGAGCAATGGTCAGCGGTCTCACCGGTGACTGGTGCACTCGATGCCTTCCAGTGGCGCGTGCCAGTGGAAAGCATGGAGAAAACCGCTGACGAGATTGTCGCGCGGAAACTCGAGGAACTGGTGGCACTTGGAGCCCCGGTCGATATCGCGGTGGAAGCCAAGGACGTGACGCCGTCGATTACTGAAGGGCAAAAGGGCCCATCGGAGAAAGCCGCTGCGGTGACGGAGCCCGATGCGAAAGCTCCTGAAGCGGCAACGGCCGCATCGCCAAAGGCGCCGCAGGTGGAAAAACCCGCCACGCCTGTCGCGAAGGCCACTGTCGTTGCGGTCAGCGAAGCCGCCAAGGTCAAGCCTCAAGAACCGGCTCCGTTGGACAAGGACCAGAAGGCGGCGTCCCCTGTCGCGGCCGAATCGACCTCAGAGCCGAAGCCTGCGGCCAAGCCGGCCGCGGCGGCGACAGAAACGGAACCCACACCCGCCAGTGCACCTGAAAGACCGGCAGCAGCTGCTGCCACAGGTGCGGGTAAGGAAGCCGGCAAACCAGTTCAAGCCGCCGCACCGAAACCAGCAGCGGCCAAAGATGCGCCGGCAAAAACGGATGTAGCGGTCGCGGCAAAGATGGCGGAAGCCAAGAAGCCGGGGATCGAGGCCAGGCCGGAAAACGGCGGCGGCGCAACCGTAAGCACTGCAAATTTCGCAAAAGGACGCATCGCAGGCGGTATGGCAGAGAGCAGTTCCAAGACCTCCGGTGCCGCGGCTGTAAAGCCGACTGTATCGCTCAGCGGTAAGCAGTCCAAGGCCGGAACGGCGAGGGAAGAGCCGAAAGGTAAGGTGGAGAAATCGGGTCGCGCCGGCGATGCCCGCATTTTCGTCTCACCCAGGGCGCCGGATGATCCAGGAACAGGAACAGGAACCGAGGGTGAGGCGCAAAGCGACGACCCGAAGCCGGAAAAGCCCTTCCGAATGCATTCGTAGTTTCGTGCATGCGCGGAATGGTGCCGCATATAGGCTCTTTGAACGCACCGTGTTCTGAGGTAAACAACGCCGACGCGCGATTCTCGAGCGTCGACACTCAGCCGCTTTAGCTCAGTTGGTAGAGCACATCATTCGTAATGATGGGGTCGCGTGTTCAAGTCACGCAAGCGGCACCAATAAATTCAATAACTTTGCATTTGGCCAAAGCTGTCGGCGATCTCTGGGGTCAATGGGCAACCTTGTTGGGCGCTGCACGTGCGCCATCTTCGCGCTCCTGGCCGCCTCCGGTCTAATCGACCGGTATCGGCAGCAATACCCTCCAACACCCAAAGGCCTGATGTTCCGTCTGGTGTCGT
>JAUWFF010000107.1 GCA_030607105.1 Filomicrobium sp. | reverse complement strand
GATCCTCAAGCCCCAGTAGATCGAACGATTGAGCGGATGCCAGCGTTGCATGCGATCAAGGTCGGGCTGCAGCGCGGCGAACGGATCGTGGTTCTTGAGCTCCCTGTGCATGTCGGGGCTGAAGAGACTACTGCGAGACAGGTTCATCAACGAGAAGAAGAATAGGAAGGCGGAAGAGCCGCCCGCCGACTCGTTGTACTGAAGCAAGCGCTGTCGACCTTCCGCGTCAAAACCAAGAAACTTGCGAAGCCGGTCAAGCACGGCAGACGAAACTGCGGAGCCCGTCACCCGCCCAAGGTGTGAGAAGCCACGCTCGACTTTGAACCACGGATAGCCGGCCAGAAGTTCGTCGGCTCCCTGCCCGCATAGCGAAACCTTGAAGCCTTCATTATGGATGCGCTTGGCCAGTAGCTGCGTCGCCGAACAGGCTGTATCAACGACCGGCGCTTCGGCGGCGACGATGAGACTTTGATAGCCGTCGACGATGTCGTCGGTGCCGCATGGATCGTAGTGCAGGTGGCTCTGGGCGTGATCCGCCAATCGCGCCGCCTTTTCCGACTCGTCCAGGTCTGAATTGAGTATCTTGCTTGTAAACGTATCAGGCGCTTTGCCCCGCACGCTCTTGGCGAGGGAAACCACGGTCCCTGAATCCACGCCTCCACTCAGAAATGCCGCCACGGGCACGTCGGCCTTCAGGCGGCGGTCGACGGAATTATACAGGAGGCTTTCGAATTTATCGACCAACTCGCCGCGCTCTCCTCGATACTCCTGCCCTTCGTTCGGAAAGTCGATCGACCAGTACGCGCGTTCCTCAATACTTGCGGTGTCTTGTGAAGTGCCCAGCTTGATCTTGAGAAAGTGTCCGGGAAGCAGGAGGTTAACACCCTCAAAGCAGGTGCTGGGTCCAGGGACGGCCATAAAAGAGAATAGACAATCAATGCCGCGAAGATCAGGTTTGGGGTCGATCAGCCCCGAGGCGATCAGCGCCTTAATTTCGGAGGCAAACACAATGAGGTGCCGGTCCCGATCGCGAATCTTGGCCCAATAAAGCGGGCAGATGCCAAACCGATCGCGGGCTAACAAAATGGTTTTGTTAACGGAGTCATGAATAGCGAAACCAAATTGTCCGTTCAGTTTGTCAAGGAAACGCTCCTGGTGGTCCTCCCATAAATGCGGCAGCAGTTCGGTGTCGCAACGGGATTTGATCCTATGACCACGTGCCTGCAGTTCTGCACGGATTTTCTCGTGATCGTAAATCTCGCCATTGAAGACCGTACAGATTTCGCGCGTTTCATTGAACATCGGCTGGTGGCCGTGGGCCACGTCCCGAATGCTCAAACGTCGTGAAATCAGGCCGATGCCCGGGGCACGAAATTCCCCCATTTCGTCTGGTCCGCGGTGGGTCAGAGCGTGTCCCATGCGCCGGAGAAGGCGCAAGGGAATTGTCTGGGAGCCGGATAGGTCGATGATGCCCGCAATGCCGCACATTATGAAAGGATCTCAAATCTCGCTTGTGGATGAACAACTTCATGCCAGAGATCCGTACATAATGTATGGGAGGGCATGATTGAACGGACGATAGTTGCTAAATTTAAGTCGATGGTACGACGGAAGCGGTTCTAACAACACAAAAAGTCTTATCGTACCTAACCCAGCCCAAACGACGGGCTCAAGATAAAAGCAGTTGTGAGCATTACCCGTGCACCTCAGCGTGCTATGTGAAGCCGCATGACAATGCGGTTCAGCCGCCCATCAGGACCCGGCTCAAAGCGCACGTTCCCTGCGTGTTTTTCTGCGATGCTGCGTACTAGCGCCAATCCCAAACCGCTGCCGCCCCATTTGCCCCGCGACGGACCTCTGTGGAACGGCTCGAAAACCTGTTCCGCCAGTTCCTTGGTTACGCCGGGCCCCTCATCGCTTACGGTTAAGACGATCTCCGCGTCCTCTTGCCGCACACTCACCGCGACCGGAGGTACTCCATGCTTCATGGCGTTCTCAATCAGGTTGCGGATCAGCCGCCGCAGCAACCTTGCTTCACCGCTAAAGAGCACGGGCTCTCCCGAGACATCACAGCCTGGGTAGCGGGACGCCTCTTCCGCGGCAAGAGCGAGCAGGTCGATCTCATTGCGCTCCTCCAGCTCCCCGAGCGCGTCCAGCCGGCTCAGCAGCAAGATCTCTTCAATCAGGTCATCGACTTCGCCGATGTCGCGCTCTAGGGCTTCACGCCGCTCCGGGCTGGGGGTTTGCTGCAACAATTCAAGCCCCATGCGGATGCGTGCCAGCGGCGTGCGCAATTCGTGACTGGCGTTCGCCAGCAGTAGCCTATGAGCGCCCACTAGTGCCTCGATCCTGGCCGCCGAGGTGTTGAAGCTCTGCGCCAACTTGGCCACCTCATCACGTCCCTTGATTTCAACGCGCGCCGACAAGTCGCCGGCGCCAAATCGGTCGACGCCAGCTTGTAATCGCTCAAGCCGCCGTGTAAGCCCACGCACCACGGGCCAAGCGCACAGCCCGACGACTAACGCCGCCGCCCCCAAGAGCACTATCAGTCGCACAGGGGGTGGAACCGGCCGTCGGCGATGCATGCCCGCGATGATCATACGCCCATCGGGAAGCGGCACCGCCCATATAGGTCCGCCTCGTCCTCGCAGAAGGCCGCCCCGTCTGCTCACCCGCTCCTGGGCATGCGGCAACTGCCTACCAAATTGCGCGATTCTTGCTCCCGAAGCTGAGTACATCTCAAGGTCGAGTCTCAACCGCTTGGCGAGTTTGATGGCAGCATCTCGCTGAACACTCTCCGGCGCAGTTGACGGCGGCATTCCGTTTGCCAGCAGTTCGCCAGCGACCGTGATCGCTTGTCGCAGCTGCCGCTCGCCCCCACTGAAACGCCATAGTCCGCCGGCGGCGACGACAACGATTACCAGCGTTAGTACAATTGTGAGGTAGACCTGCGTCGAGAGTCTTTTGAACACGCTACGTCCTCACTCCTGCACTTTGGCGAAAACGTAACCGGCGCCCCTCACCGTAATGATGCGGCGCGGCTCTTTCGGGTTGTCCTCGATGGCTTGTCGGATACGCGAGATGTGCACGTCGATGGAGCGATCGAATGCTTCCAGGTGTTCGCCGCGCACAAGGTCCATGATCTGCTCGCGAGACAAAACACGCCCAGGATGTTCTCCAAGGACCCGCAGCATTTCGAACTGATGTCCGGTGAGCTGAACCGGGCTGCCGTCGAGGCGGGCTTCATGCGCGTCACGGTCGATTTCCAAACGACCAAACCGCAGCAAGTCCCGGGCAGGGTCGGTTGTCCCGGCTCCTCGCCTTAGGATGGCTTTCAGCCGGGCAAGCAGCTCGCGCGGTTCAAAGGGCTTTGGAAGATAATCATCCGCGCCGAGTTCAAGCCCGACGATGCGATCCATCGCCTCGCCGCGCGCCGTCAGCATCAAAATTGGTGTTCCAGCTTCGGCCCGGATCGAGCGGCACACATCAAGCCCATCCATATCGGGCAACATCAAATCAAGGATGATGGCATCGAACGGGTTCTGGTGATGCTGCGATAACCCTTCCGCTCCGGTGGTCGTGTGGCGCAGCCGGAAGCCCGCACCCTCAAGATAGTCGATGACCAGCTGCGCCAGCCGATCGTCGTCTTCGATAAGAAGAAGGTGTTGCACCAAATCTGACTCCAATCAGAACCAAGCGGGCGCCGTCGGCAGGGTGAAGGGCCGGGGGGCGAACCCCCAGCCCGTCTTGTAAGAAACTACGACCTTCGCTGATAAGGCTCAATCGGACCACGGGCGATGCCAGTGCGGACCACGATGAGGCCCGCGGCCGCGCCAGCCGCGCCACTCCTTGGAGCGCTGGGCCAGCTCCTGGCGCTGATCGGGTTCAAGTACTTCCGCTGCGTCCGCCAAAGCCGTCGTCAGGCGCTTGCTAATTTCGTCAAACTTGGCGAATTGCTCGGTGCGGAGCTCCTCCAGCCGCGCCCGGTCGACGGTGTTCGCCGAGAGGATCTCGATGCCTTCCTTGCGCACTTCCTTGATGGATTTGCGAATTGGGAAAACATCCCCGGCGACGCCACGCGCCAGTTCGACCAGCTTTTCGGTCTGCTCGGAATTGGCATCAACCTCGATTGCGAAATGCTTGGCTATACGTTCGGCGCGTTTCTGCGCGTCTTCGATAGTCTTAGGTCTACGGTGGAAAAACCGTGCTTTGCGCACCATTTGTCCATAGTGGCTGGCGTCAACGGCGAAGTGGCGCATGCCCTTGCCCATGCCGCCTTCCGAGAATGCGTGCGTTGCTGCGCCGGCCGCGACAACGGTGCCAACCACGCCGACTGCGATAAGCGTATTGCGCATGCCGCGTTTAGGTTTCTGTGGTGCCGAATTTGGTGTCTCAGTCATCTTTCGCTCCTAAGTACTTCTTGGCTTCGGAAGCAGAGCGGTCGCCCTGTCGCCTGTGAACATGGCGCCTGGCTGTTTCGCTTCGCTGTCCGTATTGTAAAGTTTTGTAAAGCGCCCCTTCGTCCCTGTAGGGTGTCAGGCCAATCTCAGGAGGCATGCGGTCTTGGCCATCGTCCTAATCATCCTCGCCGTTCTTGTGTTGCTGGCTTTTCTGCCGCAGATGTGGGTCAAGAATGTCATCAACCGCCACTCGGCGGAACGGCCAGACTTTCCGGGTACGGGCGGCGAATTCGCGCGGCATTTGCTGGATGAGATGAAGCTCGGCCACGTCAATGTCGAGCAGACTAATGGCGGCGACCACTACGATCCCGTATCGAAGACAGTCCGCCTGTTACCCCAGCACTTCAACGGCCGCTCCCTGTCGGCCGTGGTCATCGCCGCCCATGAGGTCGGCCACGCCATGCAGGACGCCTCGGGCTATCGTCCTCTTGTCCATCGCACGCAGTTGGCGAAGCAGGCGCAGCGCATCGAAACCTTGGGCTCCATTGTCATGTTGATTGCGCCGGTTGTGATGATCCTGACCAAGGCACCGTACTTGATGTTTGTGATGCTCGCCGCCGGCATGCTGATATTGTCCTTCACGATCCTCATGCACGCCTTGACCCTCCCCGTCGAGTTCGACGCTAGTTTTGCGCGCGCCATGCCTGTTCTTAAAGCAGGTGGTTATCTTGCCGAAGAAGACATGAAGTCAGCACATGAGATTTTGCGCGCAGCCGCGTACACGTATGTGGCGGCCGCTGCGATCAGCCTCTTGGATGTCATGCGCTGGCTTCGCGTACTGAGATTCTAGAATTGGCGAAGTTTTGATCCCGAACCGGTCTGGCTCGAATGACGCAAGCTGACACGCCCAGGTTCTACTTTCCGGATGCGCCTGACATTCCGCTGCCGCCGGGCCATCGCTTTCCTGCCGCCAAGTATCGTCTTCTGCGCGAAGCCGCCATCCGCGGCGACGCTCTGTCACCGAAAATGCTGGCGCCCTCACCACTCATCGGTCGTTCAAAACTCTTAAGCATCCACAGTGAGGCTTATGTCGACGCGATCCTGACGGGCACGCTTGACGAAAAGGCCGTCAGGCAACTGGGCCTGCCGCTCAGCGACGTCCTGTGCTGCCGATCTCTAGCCACGGTAGGCGGCAGCCTAGCGGCCGCCCGCAGCGCACTGCGAGCAGGCTTTTCAGCACAACTCGCCGGCGGCACTCATCACGCGCATCGCGATTTCGGTTCAGGTTTCTGCGTCTTCAACGACC
>JAUWFF010000280.1 GCA_030607105.1 Filomicrobium sp. | reverse complement strand
GCCACACTTGCCCGCCCAGCGTGGGGCAGACGCGCCGCAATTCTGGCAGACAAAGAGTGTCTTGGCAGCCTTGGGCATGATCAATCCTGCGGCTGTTGGAAGTCGGATTTGCACGTGTAGATCCGCGTGAATCTGTGGCTGAGGCGGGTGAGAACCTCATAGCCGATCGTGCCTGAAGCGCGGCCGACGTCTTCAATCGTTATATTGGGTCCGATGATTTCTGCCCAGTCGCCGCGCTCAATCTGGGTGTCCTCGAGGCCGGTTATATCCACCGTTATGAGGTCCATAGAGACGCGTCCGGCAATAGGTGCAAGTTTGCCCGCAAAGGCGACGTGGCCGCCTTCTTCGTTATTGCCTGCACTGAGGTGGCGCAGACATCCGTCCGCGTAGCCAGCGGCGATAACAGCGATCCGGGTTACGCGTTCAGCGACAAATGTGGCCGAGTAGCCAATCGAATGGCCAGGGGCAAGTTCTCGGACCTGCAGGACACGGGCATAAGCTTCGACGACGGGCTTAACCGGTGTGGGGTGCTCGGCGACGGCCTGGCCGCCGTAGAGGGCATAACCAGGACGGACGAGATCGAAATGATATTTGGCCCCCAGCATTAGTCCGTCTGATGCGGCAAGGCTCAAGGGGACACTCGGCAAAAGGGGCTGCAAGCGCTCGAATATTTCACGTTGTTGCTCATTCTTTAGATGGCCCGGTTCGTCGGCGCAGGCTAGGTGGCTCATTACGAGCTTCACGTCCAGCCGGTCGAGCAGGTGCATGTTATGTGCAAGCTGTTGGATTTCACGGGCGCTGAGCCCGAGCCGGTTTAGGCCAGTATCAACGTGGAGTGCACAGGGTAGTGGGTGTAGGCGTGAGGGGGCCATAGTGCCCCATTCTTCAACTTCTGGCAGGCTGGAGAGAACCGGTATCGCGCGGCTTTCGATCATAGCGCCAGCTGCCCCTGGGAATACTCCATTCAGGACATACACCTGGGCGTCTGGAGCCAGCCTTTGGACTTCGATCGCCTCGTCCAAGGTTGCAACAAAGAATGTGTCGGCGCCGGCGCCCGCGAGCACGGGAGCAACCTCGGCAACGCCAAGACCGTAGGCATTGGCTTTGACAACCGCGGCGCACTTGGCTGGTGAAACGAGCGACTGGAGTGCGCGCCAATTACCGGCAAGTCGTTCGAGATCAATGATCACGACGCCCGTGGCGTGTCTAGGAATTCTGCCATGCAGCCGGTGGGGGCCGCTGTTGAAGTCGGTGGTCGTCGCTTCGCTCATGCATCCGCCTTGGTTGCAAGAGGGTGATCCCGATCGAGATTGTCGAAGCGCGTAAACTCGCCGGTAAACTGGAGGCGGACGGTGCCCGTGGGCCCGTGACGCTGCTTGCCGATGATCACTTCGCCAATACCGCGCACGGCGTCGAGTTCAAACTGCCATTTTTGATGCGCCTCCACGTCGGTGGCGGCAGGCTCGCTGCGTTCAACGTAGTACTCTTCGCGGAAGACGAACAGCACCACATCGGCGTCCTGCTCGATGGAGCCGGATTCGCGTAGGTCAGAGAGCTGCGGGCGCTTATCTTCGCGCTGTTCAACCTGCCTGGAAAGCTGGGAGAGCGCGATGAGGGGCACCTCCAATTCCTTGGCCAGCGCCTTGAGGCCTGTGGTGATTTCGGTGATTTCCTGAACACGTCCTGCGGCCGCCTTGGAGGCGGAGCCTGATAGCAGCTGTATATAGTCGACAACGAGCAAATCGAGTCCCCGCTGACGTTTTAGCTTGCGCGCGCGCGCGGCGAGTTGGGCGATGGATATACCGCCGGTCTGGTCAATGAACAGATGAGCACTATTCAGAGCCACGGAGGCGGCCATAAGGCGGGCCATCTCCGGCTCGTCGATCTTGCCGCGCCGGATCTTGTTGGAAGGGATCTCAGCTTGTTCCGATAGGATACGCGACGCCAGCTGTTCAGCAGACATTTCCAGCGAGAAGAAGCCTACAACGGCTGGCTCGGGTGGGCCGTCCGGGTTTTCTTGGAAACGCTGCAGACGCTTTTGGGCTGCGACATTGACTGCGATGTTGGTGGCCAGCGCGGTTTTGCCCATCGAAGGACGGCCGGCAAGGATGATCAAATCGGAGGGTTGCAGCCCGCCCATCATCTCATCGAGGTCGATCAGCCCGGAGGGAAGGCCCGATAGATCGGTGCCCCGCATCCGGGCGTTGTTGGCGACTTCGATCGCCTGGTTCATGGCCGACGGGAAATCAAGGAAGCCCTGGCCATATTTATCCTGCTCGGCAATTCGGTAGAGGAGTTGCTCGGCCTCCTCGATTTGGACGTGAGGTGGCTGATCGACGGGACTGTCATAGGCCGTGTTCACCATGTCCTCGCCGATAAGAATCAGTTTTCGGCGGGTGGCGAGGTCATGGATGGTGCGGCCGTAGTCGCGCGCATTGATGATAGACGTGGCGCTTTCAGCAAGCCGCCAAAGGTACTCGGGAACCGTGAGGTCCGCGTCGATCGGCGCCACGTTCTCGAAAAATGTCCGCAGCGTCGTCGGAGTCACAGATTTGCCGGCGTGGAGGAGCTGCTGGATGGTCTCAAAGACAGAGGCGTGAAGCGGGTCGTAGAAGTGCTCAGGGCGCAGGAAGTCAGCGGTTTTGTCCATCGCGTCATTGTTCACGAGGATGGCGCCGATCAGCGCTTGCTCCGCCTCGATGTTGTGGGGAACCTGGCGGAAAGAGGTCGGCTCGTCGGTGGTGGCGGCCGAGTGAAGCTTGTCAGTCGAGAGGAGGGCATGATGTGTCATGCCTTCCTGGTAGCGAGAATCGTGCTGGGCGTCGTTTGAGAATCGCCAAGTGAAGGGCGGTCAAGAGGAGCTTTTCCTTGCTATGCACACCCCCATCTTTTGCCCAGGAGGCGCGACCATGGCGGCTCGCTCGATTGTTCGCTCAGTCTTCGATGGTTCCTCAGTGCCCGCGGAAGCAGCTTCTCAAGCTTCTTCCGAAGGCGTCTGATCGGTGGCTTCAGCCTGGTAGCCGTGCTCTTCGGCATCTGGGTCGAAGGTTTCCAGTTCGAGTTCTTCGTCCTTGATTACTGTGACGTCCTCGCCTCGTTCTTGACGCTCGGCTTCATCTTCAGTGCGGGCGACATTGATAAGAACGTTTACGGTGACTTCCGGGTGCAGCTGCAGAGCGACTTGGTGCAGACCTAACTCTTTGATTGGCTTTTTTAAAATGACCTGACGGCGGGCGATCGAGAAGCCGCCATTGGTGATGGCTTCGGAGATGTCACGTGTCGACACCGAGCCGTAGAGCTGGCCGGTGTCCCCTGCCTGCCGAATGGCTACGAAGGACTTGCCGGCCAGCTTTTCGGCGACCGAATCGGCTTCCTTCTTATGCTCAAGGTTGTCGGCTTCGAGCTGGACACGCTGCGTTTCGAAGTAAGCGATGTTTTCCTGCGTGGCGCGCATCGCTTTTTTCTGCGGCAGGAGGTAGTTGCGGGCATATCCATTCTTGACGTTAACGACATCGCC
>JAUWFF010000101.1 GCA_030607105.1 Filomicrobium sp. | reverse complement strand
GCGATTTCAATCGCGTTGGGGCACCCTTTGACGATCTCAGCGCGGATCGCCGATGGCTGCTCGCCGCGTGGATTGTCGTCCGTCACAATGACAACGTCGGCCTGCTCTTCAGCAATGCGGCCCATGATTTCGCGTTTGCCGCGATCGCGATCGCCGCCGCAACCGAACACGCATATGAGCTTGCCGGTGACGAAGGGCCTAACGCCCTGAAGTGCCGCCGTCAGTGCTTCGGGTTTGTGCGCATAGTCGACAACGACCAGCCCACCTTCGGACTCGCCGATGATCTCAAGGCGACCTGGAACGCCTTTCAGTTCGGCAAATGCCCCGACCGCGGTTGCTGCGGGCACTCCTGCGGCGATCGCAAGCCCGGCCGCTACCAGTGCATTCTCGACCTGATAATCTCCGATCAGAGGGAGATGGGCATCGAGAATATCGGTGCCCGCTTCGATGCGCAGGCGCTGCGAGAAGCCTTGCCGTTCGACGGATAATAGCCGCAGATCGCGGCCCGCACGGCCGACTGTCAGGAGTTTCAGGCCGCGTGCCTTGGCGGCAGCGACGACATCTTCGTACGAGGCGCCATCGGCGTTGATGACTGCGACCTGCCCCGGCTTCAGCAATTCGCTGAAAAGCCGCAGCTTCGCGTCGAGGTAAGAGGCGAGGTCGGGGTGATAGTCGAGATGGTCACGGCCCAGATTGGTGAATGCGGCGGCGGTCAATTGAACACCGTCGAGACGGTGTTGGTCGAGGCCGTGGGAGGAGGCTTCGAAAGCCAGATGCGTAACACCATCCTCAGCAAGCTCGGCTAGCGACCGGTGGAGAGTAACGGGGTCGGGTGTTGTCAGTGAGCCGTAGCGCCCGCCGCTCGGTTTGACGATGCCGATTGTGCCGACCGAGGCCGCCCGTGCGCCGCTGGCGGCAAAGATCTGCCGGGTGAATTCCACGACCGAGGTCTTGCCGCTGGTGCCGGTTACGGCTACCGCGGTTTCCGGTTGGAGGACACAAAAGCGCGCGGCCATCCGAGCGAGATCGCGCCTTGGATTCTCGCTTCTAACAACGATCACCTGTTCCTGGGATTGGCTTAGATCCGCGTCAGTCGCGACCAGCACGGCGGTGGCCCCAGCGGCAATTGCATTTGGTATAAACTTGGTTCCGTCAACCGTCGTGCCGGGCAGGGCCGCGAATAGATATCCCGGTTTCACTTCGCGGCTATCCGCGGTCAATCCGGAGATTTCCCGTTCGAGGCTCTCCGGTGAGAGCCCCGCCGCAAGCGTATCTTCGTGTTTGATGATCTGGGAGAGCTTCATTGACAGCCTGGGCAATGGCGGAAACGGTGATCGCGCACCTGATCAAATTTGGTTCGAGGTTCATATTGCGGGAAGCGGGGACCGTCAAACCATCGATCATGGATGCAAGAGGAACGTGATCAGTCCGGCAAAAAGCCAAGTAGGGGCGAGACTCTGGAAATAATTCGACCGGTGGTTGGCGCCGCGTTGCGGCTCGCCGTGATTCTTCCATCGGTCTTTTTGGTGCCCGTCGGTTCAAACAGGCTGACAAGCGTCAGATAGCGCGGCTTGTCCATCGGGAATGCCCCAAGAAATGACGCGATCACGGATTTGGCCTTATAGCCGCCAATGCCGGGTATTTCGGCCGTACCCGTTTTCCCGCCCACTTCTAGTCCGGTGACGTCGGCGCGCCATCCCGTGCCTGTCTTGCTGGCGACGTTTTCGCGCAAGAGCCGGCGAATGAACTGGCTTGTCTCCGGCGCGATGACACGTTGTGTCCGCTTCTCGGTCCGGCTGCTCTTGCGCAGGAAGGTTGGCTTGACGCGGTAGCCGCCGTTGATGAGCGCCGCGCTGGCGGCGGCAAACTGCAAGGGTGCTACCGCCAGCCCGTGGCCGTAAGAAATCGTCACGGTTTCAATATCGCCCCAACTTTCGGGCAAACTTGCCGGCGCCACGGTTCCAGCTTCGGTTGCCAACGGCGTCGTCAGGCCAAGTTTTTCGAGGAACGCTTGTTGGCGTTGCCGACCGTCGTGGAGCGCGAGCATGGCCGCGCCAACATTCGAAGATTTCAGGAAGATCTCTGAGACGGTCAGAGGCCGGCCGGCCGGATGCAGGTCCCTGATCAGATAGCCTTCCACCTCAAGCGGCTGGCGGACGTCGAGCGTTGTCGCTGGAGCGATGCCGCCTTCGAACGCCAGCGCGGCCGTGATTGTCTTGAAGACGGAGCCCAGTTCGTATGTGCCGCCGGCCAACCGGTCGATGCGGTCTTTGTCAAAGTGCTCGTCAGTGATAATGGGATCAAGTCCTGGCAGCGACGCCGCCGCGATGATCTCCCCGGTGTTGACGTCCATAATCAGTCCGACAGCGGCGGCGGCCGAGTATCGTTGCATCGCTTTGGCGAGTTCTTCCTCGACCGCGTGCTGCACGGCGACGTCGAGCGACAGACGCAAGGGCGGCTGTGCCGAAAGGGATGGCCCGTGCACGGGTTCAACGCGTTGGCGTTCATCAAGGTATCGCTCGATGCCCTGCAGGCCCTTATTGTCGATGTTGACGGAGCCAAGGATGTGTCCAGCGCTTCGCCCAAGCGGATAGGATCGCCGCAGCTCCGGCCGGAAGTCCAGTCCGGGCAGGCCAAGATCGTGGACCCTTTGAGCTTCAGCGTCCGACAGCCTGCGGCGGATCCAAGCAAACCGTTTGGTTTTATCGGCGATAGCATTTAGCACGCTTTTCTTATTGAGGTCGGGCAGCACCATCGCCAATTTGTCCGCGATCTCTTTTTGGTCGAGGACGACGTGCGGGTCGGCGACTAGGGAATGCATGACGATATCGCTGGCCATGAGCCGGCCTTGTCGATCGATGATGTCAGGCCGCGCAAAGGCGGTCGCCAGCGGGGCGGAAACCGATATGCGCTGTTCGGTCTGCCCTTGCATGGCCAGTCGCACCAGCTGGCCGGCGATGGTCAAGAACGCAAGTCCCATCACCGTGATGGCGACAAGCGAGCGAACGCGCGCCGCGCGCCGCTCAGCTTGAAAGGCCCGTGCCTGCTGTAGAACGTCTGGCGACCGCTCGGGCCGTCTGAGCGCTCCGTCAGCGAGCCCTGGTGTGATGATGATCCCGTTCGACATTCGCGAGGCTCACTCTTTGTCCTCGGATCGCACAGTCATTGCGCGACCGAACGGATTGGAGCTTCGATATGTGTCGAACTGGCCACGTTTTGCCGGCGCTAGACCGAGCTCGCGCGCATGCCGGGCAATACGGTCGGGCCGGGCCAAATGCGCCCTATCGGTCTTCAGGATGGCGATATCGCGCCGGGCCGCCTTGATCGCCTTTTCACGGTCCCTCACCTTAGCGGCGAGGTCGCGGGTGTCGTAGTTCACCGCATAGAGCGTGAAGGCGCTCAAAAGCGTCATCGCGACGGCAAGGGTCAGAAGTATTCGCATCACTAGCACCTTCGAAGCCTGTTCCGATATGAATCGCGTGAGTCAGGTCTTAAGCCGCGGTACACCAAGTCCACTCCAGTCGAGCGGCCACGGACCCTCTGTTGTGCGTACCGCCGCGCGCAAACGTGCGGACCTGGCACGCGGGTTTGCTTCCAATTCAGCTTTCGAAGACGTTAACGAGCGAGAGTTAATGATTTGGAAACTTGGGGGTCGAACCGACTCAATTGATGTCGGCATGTGGCGCGAAACCCCCTGCGACTTGCCGCTGCGGCTGGCAATGAAGCGCTTGACGATGCGGTCCTCTAAGGAATGAAATGTCACGACGACGAGCCGTCCGCCAGGCTGAAGGGCTCGTTCGGCGCCGGCGAGGCCTTCGACAAGCTGACCGAGCTCATCGTTGACATACATCCTGAGGGCCTGAAACGTCCGCGTCGCTGGATGCTTTCCGGGCGCCCCCCGGCCAAGAACCTTTCTTACAAGCTCGGCGAGCTCCAGTGTCCGTGAGAAGGGCTTTTCCGTGCGCCGCGTGGTGATGGCTCTGGCGACCGCCCGCGACCGCCGCTTTTCACCGAGTTTGTAGAGAACGTCGGCGATATCGGCTTCGTCGTAGGTATTGACCACATCGGCGGCGCTGGGCCCGCTGACCGGGGAGGCCATTGACGCTGACATCCGCATGTCGAGCGGTCCATCGGATTGAAACGAAAAGCCGCGCTCGGGCGTGTCAAGCTGCATGGATGAGACGCCAAGATCGAACACGGCGCCATCGAAGTAGCCGGTGAAGTCACCGGCCTGCGTTTTGCCGAGGAGATTGCCGAAGGGTTCGGCCAATAGCTCAAGGCGCGGGCCAAATTCGGCGCGGGCAGGCTGTGCCGCGGCGATCGCCGTCGGGTCGCGTTCGAAGGCGATCACCCGGCAATCGGCTGCGTCAAGGATGGCCCGCGTATAGCCGCCGGCCCCGTAGGTCATATCGAGATAGGTTTCGTCTTTTGTCGGCTGCAGTGCTTCAATGACATGTGCGAGAAGCACGGGAATGTGCCGGCCGCCCTGAGCGCTTCTTTCGGTCCCCTTTATGGGTCTGCGCCGCGGCATATTTCCCGTGCTCCTTCGCCCCCGCTGCGAACTTGTTGCGTGTATTATCCGCCAGTGGCCTTGTCAGCTTTCGCGCGGAAGAGCTCACGGTGGTCGCGGACTTTGCCCCGGGCGCTCTTTCTTCGCTCGTCAAAGCGTTCCGGCTCCCAGATTTGAAACTTGTCGCCAAGGCCGACAAAAGCAACCTGGTTTTGAAGACCGGCGTGCTGGCGAAGGCCTTCAGGAAGGATGATACGTCCGTCTCCATCGATGGAAAGAACCTGGACGTCGCCATAGAGCGCGACAGATAGCTCGTCCCGCTCGTCTGAATACTCCGGGAGATTCGCGAGAAGCGCGTCGATCTTGCGCGCAAGTCTTTCGCCGCCTGCATCGAGCGCTGGAGCGTCGAGCGAGGGGTAGCAATAGATGCCCCCCGGGTAGGCATCGCGTTCGAGCACGGCGCGAAAAGGCGCCGGGATTGAGACACGACCCTTGGCATCGATCTTGTTCGTGTATGTCGAGACAAAGCGGTCCATCCTTTCGCAGTTGACCTCGTTCCTCGACGCAAAACTTACCCCGCAGCTTCAACAATACCCGCACCGGTGTTGGGCCCCAGATGCGTTACGGGCTGACTAGAGGGGCGCCGGTGGACCGTGGCGGTCGCACTGGCTTGGCCCTCTCACAAGACAGGCGCCACAGCCACGGCCCCTTGCCCGGTGCGGACGGGCATCCATGGGATTACATGGAATTTTATGGGCGTCAATGGAATATTAACGATATTTCTGGGTTTCGGGTGGGATATCCCCAGGTGAGAGCGGCTGTCGCAAGGAACGGTGTATTTGGGCCTGTGACCAGGCGAAACGGCCTCGGCGCGGCAGCGACGGTGAGCGGGTATGAGCCCCGGGGGCCGGAATGGATATTGGCCGGCGGCCGCGGGCGGTAATGAAGCAGGGGGCGTGGTGCGTTCGGGTGGGCAGGGCCGCGCAATCACGGACGCTTGGTTTTGTCCCACCTGCTGGTTGCGAGCCTGTTTTACTTTGAGGGATTGGTTGGCGAAGCGTGCCGGTTTTCGCCCAGGAGCGGGGCATAGACCTCATGTGTTGCCGCCAGCGTGATGAGTGTCGCCAGATAATGGGAAGGGAGCAACGAGAGTTGGAGAACGAACGCTGGTGCCAAGAGTTCCCGCTATGCCGAGGGGAGAGCGGTGTTGAGCCAATAGAAAAGCAAGTAAAACCGTTGAAGCAGTTGCCAAGTGTAAGAGCCGTACTCGTCTAGCTTCAAATTGATGAGTTGGAATATGGTGAAGTAGACTAGCAGGCGAACGAAATGCTGCTTCAGAACCCGCCGGTAATTTTGCGGGTCGAACCTGTCGTTAATCGCAAGTTCCCAGACCAC
>JAUWFF010000380.1 GCA_030607105.1 Filomicrobium sp. | reverse complement strand
CCGACATGGAGTTTAACATGACGAGGCTAATCCAAGGGACGACAGCAACCGCCGGCCTTCTTGGCTGTCTTCTCGTAGCGCTATGTTTGATGACGGCGCTCGACGGCATGTTCAATGGCACTCTGGCGCAAAATGTCCGGCCTCCGGAAAATGCCGTTACTTCTGGTGCTCCTCCGCCAAGGCCGCAAACGGTTCCTGACAAAGGCGGCAACTATGACAAAGAGCTTTGGGGCGAGCTCAGGAGAGGCGCGCAGGGCACGGTATCGATACCCGATAAGAAAGCCGGCGTTCTCGTTGACTCATCTGGTGAAACCTGGCGCGCGCTGCGCAACGGGCCCCTGCCAACGTATGGCGCCTACGCGCTTGGCGGAATGTTGGGACTGCTGGTGCTGTTCTATCTCATTCGCGGGCGCATCCGGATTGCACATGGTCCGGCAGGTACGACGATCGAGCGCTTTACGGACTTCGAGCGCACTGGGCATTGGCTTCTGGCAATATCGTTTATCATTCTGGCGCTGACTGGGCTCAATATTCTATACGGGCGCTACGTTCTCTTGCCCGTGATGGGTAAGGAAGCTTTCGCCGCGATGTCAGAGATCGCCAAGTGGCTGCACAATTACGTTGCGCTCGCCTTCACCGTCGGGCTTGTCATGACCTTCCTCACCTGGGTCTGGTACAATTTCCCTCATCCGCGTGATCTCATCTGGTTCCTAAAAGGGGGCGGTGTGATTGGCAGTGCGCATCCACCGGCCAAGAAGTTCAACGGCGGTCAGAAGGTCCTGTTCTGGCTGGTCATGCTCGGCGGCATTTCGCTGGTGTTGTCGGGTCTACAGTTGCTCCTGCCTTATGAGTTCGCGTTCTTCGCAAAGACCTTTGCATTCCTCAACAACTTCGGATTCAATCTTCCTACGGAGCTTACCGCAAACCAGGAACAGCAACTTGCCGCCTCGTGGCATGGAATCGTCGCCTTGTTCCTCACGGTTGTCATCATCGCGCATATTTATATTGGGTCGGTGGGCATGGAAGGAGCCTTCGACGCCATGGGTACTGGCGAAGTCGATGTAAACTGGGCCAAGGAACACCACAGCATCTGGGCCGAGGAAGAACTCGCTCGGCAGGCTTCGTCAGGCGATGGTGCGGCGGCTCGTCCGGCGCCGGCCGAGTAACTGCACGGCGGTCCAAATGTATTGGCCCATTCTCGGTGCAGCGGGTTGGCTAGGACGGTTGGTTCTCGCGTTGGGCTGCCTGATTGCAACACCAGCTTGGACCTGGGCGGGTGACGCAGTCACACCCCAGTCGACAGGTTCGATCCAGACTACATCGGAAACCAAAAATGAAACTGCCCAAGGCAACCTCATCGGTCATGGCGGGCCCGTTAAATCAATCGCGATTGATGCAGAGCGTAGGCTCGGCCTGACAGGCAGTTTCGATTACGCCATGATGGCTTGGGACCTGACAGGCGATCTCCCGAAGGAGGCTCAGCGCTTCGATGAGAATGACGGGGCGGTCAACGCGGTGGCGTTTGTACCGCGGAGCCGCCTAGCCCTTTCTGCTGGCGACGACGGCGCCCTGTCGCTGTGGGATCTCGACGATGCGCGGCTGGTCCACCGCTTCAAAGGACACACTGCCAAGGTCGTTGATATCGCCGTTTCGGATGACGGCACCTGGGCGGTCACCGCGAGCTGGGATCGTTCGGCACGGCTGTGGAATTTGCAAGATCGCAAACCTGGGCCTGTTCTTGCCGGTCACAAGGGGCCGGTTAACGCCGTTGCGTTTTCAGCTGATGGAGCACATGCGTTCACGGCAAGCTATGATGGTGCCATACGGATGTTCAAGGCGGACACCGGAGACTTCGTCAGGCCAGTGTTTCGACATGGCTGGGGCATCAACGCACTCAAGCGACTGCCCAATGATGCGCGGCTGGTGTTCGGTGCATTGAATGGTACCGCGGCGGTCATCGACATTGACAGCGGCGACACAGTCGCTGAACTGGGGACTTCGCAGCGGCCGATCCTGGCTCTGGCAGTGACGCGGCAACCCGGCCTCGTTGCGGTGGGTGGCGGCGATGGGCGTGTGCGCGTCTTCCGCCTTGGTGATTTCGAGAGCATCGAAGAATACCAGAACCCCTATGGCCCGGCCTGGGGGCTTGCTTTCGCTCCCGGCGGCACGGCGCTGTATATTGCAGGACTCGATGACTTCGTTGCTCGCTGGAGTATCACTCCGCGGGATCCGTTCGAACCGATCGACAGCCCGTTTCCGAGGCGCTTTCAGGTTTCCGAGGACAGTGATGACCCCGTTGACAAGGGGAGAGTGCACTACGCTCGAAAGTGCAGCGTGTGCCATACCTTGAAGCAGGACGGTAAGAACCGCGCAGGACCCACACTGCACGGGCTGTTTGGCCGAAAAATAGCTAGCCTACCCGGATATCCCTACTCGGAAGCGCTGAAGAAATTGGATATAGTGTGGACGGAAGAGACAGTCTCCAGACTGTTTGAGCTTGGTCCAGAGAACTTCACTCCTGGCTCGAAGATGCCGCTGCAGAAGATGACCGACAAATCGCAAAGAGACGCTCTGATCGCCTATCTTAAGACAACGGAGGCCGCGCAGAACGGCCGCACCGCGCCGGAACACAGTAAGGGAGCAAACGAATGAGAGCCTTCATTTCGAGCATAGTGTTGCTCGTTTTGATCACGGTGGCCGGCGCCTATGGCATGCAGGTCATCTC
>JAUWFF010000157.1 GCA_030607105.1 Filomicrobium sp. | reverse complement strand
TTCAACATGCTCCAACAGCGGTACGAGATCCGACTGTTCTTCCGTCATGTAGTCAGGCAACATACCGATGCCCACACCAGACTGGATCGCATATTTTAGCGCCACGACGCTATTTACACGGAACGAAGGAACGCGGGTCGCGCCCTCGCCAAGCCCCGCTGACTCCAGCCACAGTATGGGTTGAAGATGGGCCGCGGGACGACCGCTGTAAGAGACGAACCGGTGCCGCTCGAGGTCTTCAAGCGAATTCGGTGCGCCAAACTTGCGGATGTAACCAGTCGAAGCGTAGATCCGAACTTTCACTCCAAACAGCCGCCGGCGAATGAGATCAGGTTGTTCGGGCTCACCTGTCCAGATCGCAACATCAGCAGCCCTCATGGCGATATCGATCTGCTCGTCGTTGAGGATTAATTCGACGGTGACATCTGGATAAAGGTCCTGGAACTCGCCGATCTGCTGCGTCACCCACACCGTCCCAAGCCCAAGAGGCGCGGTTATCCGTAGTTCCCCCGTCGGCCTCGTCGCTGTATCCGCGAGCAGCATCTCCGCGGTCTGTAGCTTGTTCATGACCTCGGCGACCGTGTTGTACAGGATCTCACCTTGCTCAGTGAGAACAAGGCCGCGCGCATGGCGATGAAAAAGCGACTGCTTCAGGTCGCGTTCCAGCGCCGCCACCTGCCGGCTGACGGCAGACTGGCTAAGGTTCAAGGCATCCCCCGCGTGCGTGAAGCTTCCCGCCTCGGCCGCGGCATGAAAGATGCGTAGCTTGTCCCAGTCCATTCGGTTGCAATCCGCGAAGCCGCATAAAGTTTGAGATTGATCGGATGGTCCTATTCGGCGGCCACCGACGACTCTTCCAGAGCTGCGATGTAACGCTCGGCTTCCAGCGCCGCCATGCAGCCAAGACCCGCCGCTGTCACAGCCTGCCTGAATACCTCATCGGTAACGTCTCCGGCCGCGTAAACTCCCGGCACCGACGTCGCCGTCGAATCCGGTGCAGTCACGATGTAACCGGTCTCCTTCATCTCAAGCTGACCCTTGAAGATATCTGTTGCCGGAGCGTGCCCGATGGCGACGAAAACGCCGTCGGCGGCACGTTCACTAATCGCGCCGGTTTTAACGTTCTTAAGGCGAATTGACGTCACCGACTTTGGATCCGGAGCTCCGGTGATTTCTTCAACTGCGTGATCCCACACCACTTCGATCTTCGGATTCTTGAACAGGCGGTCCTGCAAGATACGCTCGGCTCTCAAAGTGTCACGTCGATGCACGAGCGTGACACGGCTTGCAAAATTGGTCAGAAAGATCGCTTCCTCGACGGCGGTATTGCCCCCGCCGACAACAACGACCTCCTTGTCGCGATAGAAGAAGCCGTCACATGTTGCACAAGCTGACACCCCGAAGCCCTTGAAATCATCCTCGGATGATAGGCCCAGCCAGCGTGCTTGTGCACCCGTGCAGATGATCAACACATCGCACGTATAAGTATCACCTGATTCACATGACAGCCGGAACGGCCGCACCGACAGCTCGACTTTTTTGACGTGATCGCGCACGACCTCCGTCCCAACGTTTCGGGCCTGCGCCTCCATTTGCTCCATCAGCCATGGCCCCTGAATGGCATCCGCGAAACCAGGATAATTCTCGACATCGGTCGTGATTGTCAGCTGCCCGCCGGGCTGATCTCCCTGCAAGATGACGGGCTCCAGCATCGCCCGCGCCGCGTAGACCGCGGCCGTATAACCCGCCGGGCCAGACCCAAGAATGAGGATTTTCACGTGTCTCGTATTTGCCATTCTTCATTCTTCCTTAGATTTTTGGCCCAAGGTCCGTTGCGGAAAACCGAAATGCCAACTTCTTGGGGTTCTTATGGCCCGCACAGATATAGGCGCTGGCAATCGTAATATCGACCCGCGGGCGATGCACCGACAGTGGTTTTGCGCAACTTTGTTAGGATAACGGACCTAAGCGATAGCGCCTTCGAGCACGAATGACACCACCGAACGGACGACTGGTGGTGCATAAAGGATCTTGCGATGCCCGAGCCCATCGAGCGGGACGAGCTTCGCATGAGCCATCCCATCCGCCATTTCCTGGGAGTTATGGAATGGCACCTCGTGATCGTCACGGGCATGTATAAGCAGGGTCGGTCGCTCGACAATTCTCAAAAACCGCTCACCGCGAAAGTCTCCGATCGACTGGCGCGCAACGCGTTCGAGTTGTCTTTCGAACTGCCGACGCCCCTCCTTTGAAAGGCCCAGCCGCTGCGAAAAGCGCCCTGTCACTTCTGAAAATCTGTTCGCTGGAGCGATGAGGCAATACCTCTCAAAAGCCACAGGACGCGACAACGGCCGCTCTCCCACCCCTGCCATCAAAGCGGAAAGCGCCCCCATGGAATGCGCTACAACACTCTCAAACGGGCCCAAATGATCGCAAATCTCAACCATTCCACGCGCACAGTCGACAAGTCTCGTATGCTCGCCCCGGCTCCTTCCATGCGCCGGAAAATCCAACAAGACGACGCGAAATCCGCTTCGCCTCAGCGGCTCGGCCAGCCCCATCATGAACGAGGCTTCGCTCGTCCATCCGTGCACGACGAGAATATTACCCCGTAAAGTTTCCCCATCTGGACGAAATTCATATGTCGCCACCTCGCCGACCATGGTCGAAAAGCGCCGAAACTTGGCGTGACGTAAATGGTAACGGGCCCTGTCGACCAGTACCGAATGGTCACTGGTGCGGTAGTCTGAAAACCGCGGAACGCAGAACTCTCGGAAGGCGAGATCCCCAGCCAGAGCCGGTGCGGTCCGCCCCAGATTCCGATAATCAATTTTTGGGGCCGCGAAACCAAGCCCGATGTAATTGCCCGAGCGAGTCGAAGCCCTCACTCTCGGCCAGCCCGGGAACAACGGACACTCCCTGCCCATCTCAAATCAACCTCAACGACTTAAAACTAGCCTGTCCCTCACGCGCGACAATAATGTGATCGTGAACCGAAACGCCGAGCCGCCTCCATCATCAATTTCATCATATCGTTATCCGCAAGCCACGGTGAGAGATTGCCCGACCGGTGATTGTGAACCAGAGTGATCGCCGTCGCCGACAACTCCAGCCCACGCTTCACCAGTTCACGCACAAAGACTTGTGTGTGGTCGACGGCACCTTCACCTTGCACCTCATCGGCGATCAACCGGTTCTTCTTGTCTACGAACAGAATTCGGAAGAGCTCGCGATTCTCGTAAGCCCGCGCGGCGCGCAAGTAATCAAGTACCTGCGTCCAAGACGACAGTACCGGCCGTCCGGTGATCTCTGATTTCGCCAACCGCAAGGCCGAGGCCTGGATGATCTTCAGTTCGGTGACCACGGCATCGCCAACGTCTTTAACTTGCTTCAGTCCCTCGGCGGGAGCATTGATCACCTCGGCGAACGAGCCAAATCGCGCGATCAGTCTCTTCGCAACGTCCTTTGGATCCTTGCGTACGAAGACGCGAAACAACACGAGCTCGAGGAGTTCGTAGTCGGGCAACACGTTCGCACCGCCAGTGACAAAGCGCTGCCGGAGACGCGGAAGGTTACCGCTGTGCGTTTCCGCCCCGGCTTCAAAAAACGAGCCCTGCGATTGGATCCGGTTTCACGTGAATCGGCGGAGCCCGAACGTGCCTGAGCTTACTGCCTTGGTCTTCTCGAAGTCGGCCATGCAAAGATCACGCTCCGGCAGCGGCGCTTCGACAGATTCGCAACGGCACCTATCCCACGGCAAACGGGGGACAATGATACCCCTTCGGAGACAGTGTGAAAACCTCACACCCCTCTTCGGTTACGCCAACCGAGTGTTCGAACTGCGCTGACAGCTGGCGGTCGCGGGTAACCGCTGTCCATCCGTCCGGCAGCACCTTCACCGAGGCCCGCCCGAGATTGATCATTGGCTCGATGGTGAAGATCATACCCGGTTTGAGAACCACCCCGTCACCCTCAACGCCGTAATGAAGAATATTCGGCCGTTCGTGAAAATGGCGTCCGAGCCCATGGCCGCAGAATTCCCGCACGACACTGCAACGTTCCGCTTCGGCGAACTTCTGGATCGCCGCACCAATATGACCGGTCGTATGACCCGGTTTCACAGCGGCGATACCCCGCTTCATCGCCTCGTACGTCACATCGATAAGGCGCTCCGCCTTTCTCGGAATCGACCCGACGGCGAACATCCGACTTGTATCCCCATGCCAACCGTCCACGATCAACGTCACATCGATATTGACGATGTCGCCCTCGCGCAGTGCCTTGGGGCCTGGAATTCCGTGACACACAACATGGTTAACCGAAGTGCAGATGGCCTTTGTGTACCCGCGATAATTCAGCGTCGCCGGAATGGCATCGTGCTTCTGTGCAAAATCCATGATGAGTTCGTCGAGAGCTTCGGTCGTAACCCCTGGACGGACGTGTTCCACGATCATATCCAGTGCCCTAGCGGCAAGCTGGCCTGCCTTGTGCATGCCGGCGAATGCCTTGGCATCGTAAAGCGTAATTCTACCTTCTCCGGTTTCAGATTGCATATCGTCAAACACGGGCTCGAGCTTTGACATCTCTTTCGTCCGCACTGCTCACTTCGAGCATTCCCTGTTGTCTTAATTCCCAGCGAAATGTAGATCATTTCAGTGGCTGTGCAATTAACAACATGGCCCTAGGCAATGTGCAAACCACATCGCAACAAGGGCAAATGAATCAAGAGCATGTGTGGACCGGATCCATGCAGCAAGGAAT
>JAUWFF010000192.1 GCA_030607105.1 Filomicrobium sp. | reverse complement strand
AGATCCAGGGTCGCCCAAGTCATGTCGGGCCGCACAACAAAGCGGAACGGAAGTAAAACTTGGAGACGATCATGATTGAAATTGTTCTTTCTGTGTGCCTCGTTTCAAATCCTGCGACCTGCAAAGACGTTAGTCTGAATTACATGGGCGATCAGGTCACACCGCAGCAATGCATGTTCCGTGGCCAGATTGCGATATCTCGCTGGGCTGCCGGCCATCCAAAGTGGCGCATCGCAAAATGGAAATGCGGTTCTGCGCGCGAATTCGCCAAGGCATGAACTTTGCTGGGGACGCGGTCTAGTACAGTGGGCCGCCTCCATACCTTTTGCCCGCGACCTAGCTTCCGGCCTGACCATTTAGGCGGATCTATCCAGATTACCGGTTTTCGCGGCGCCCTCCGAGACTTATCGTGACGGGAAGAAGCGTCACCAGGAGGGCCCAAAATGTCGGATGCCGGAACACCAAGCACGCCACAGTTTTCAACGCTTGCCATACATGCAGGTGCGGCGCCCGATGCTGCGACAGGGGCCCGCGCCACTCCAATCTATCAAACGACATCTTACGTTTTCAACGACGCCGATCACGCTGCCGCTCTGTTCAATCTAGAGGTGTTTGGCAACATCTACACGCGCATCATGAACCCGACACAGGCGGTTCTTGAATCGCGCGTCGCCGCGTTGGAAGACGGCACCGCCGCACTGGCCGTCGCCTCTGGTCACGCCGCCCAGTTCCTGATCTTCCATACGCTGCTCGAACCAGGTGATGAATTCGTTGCCGCGCGCCAGCTCTACGGCGGCTCGGTGAATCAGTTCAATCACGCCTTTAAAAAGTTCGATTGGCGCGTCAGATGGGCCGACGGCACGAACCCTGAGAGCATAGCCGCGGCGGTGACGGACAAAACTAAGGCGATCTTTTGCGAGTCGATCGCAAATCCCGGCGGCATCGTCATGGATCTTCCGGCCATTGGAGCGATAGCCAAGCAGGCCGGTGTACCGTTTATCGTCGACAACACGCTGGCCACGCCGTACCTGTGCCGGCCCAAGGATTTCGGTGCCAACATTATCGTCCATTCGCTGACCAAGTTCATGGGAGGTCACGGCAACTCAATCGGCGGGGCGATCGTTGATTGCGGCACATTCGACTGGATCAACGCCAAACACCGCTTCAGCACGATGGTCGAGCCCAACGCCTCCTACGGCGGCATGAAGCTCGCCGAGACCTTTGGTGATTTCGCATTCGCAATTGCATGCCGCGTCATGGGCTTGCGCGATATCGGCCCGGCCATCTCGCCGATGAACGCCTTCCTGCTCCTGAACGGTATCGAAACCCTGCCGCTCAGAATGCAGCGCCACTGCGAGAACACCGCCGCGGTCGCCGCCTGGCTGGAGCAGCATCCGGCGGTCGATTGGGTCAACTATGCCGGCCTTCCGACAAATCCCAACCACGCCATCCAGCAGAAGGTCTGCCCGAATGGCGCGGGCGCCGTGTTCACATTTGGCTTGAAGGGCGGTTACGAGGCGGGCGTGAAGCTAGTTTCAAGCCTCAATCTGTTCTCACATCTAGCCAATATTGGTGACACACGCAGCCTCGTTATTCACCCCGCGTCCACCACCCACCGCCAGCTCACCGATGAGCAGCGCGTCGCCGCCGGTGCCGGGCCAGATGTTGTTCGCCTGTCGGTGGGTATCGAGGACAAGGCCGATATCATCGCCGACCTCGATCAGGCACTCGCATCGGTGGGTTAATTTGTAAGCAGCCGTCCCGGGACTCACCACCGCGATGGCTGTGCCCCGCAGCAGCCGGCAAAGCCCTCACACCGCAAACTCCGGGAACCACTGGGCCATGCAGCGGTCGCGGTAGGCGACGAGGTTTGCCTTGCTTTTTGCATGCTCGAGCATCGCTGTGTCGAAAGTCTCACTCAAAACGTTTGCAACGGTGCCAAACGTGCTTGCGTCGACGGCCGTGCACTGCTCCCCCATGACATAGGGCTTATCGCCAAGCACCTGAGAAATCGCATCGATCCCTTGGTTGCCGAGTTGGACAATTTCCTCTCTGCTATGCCTCCCGAAGCCCTGTCCCCAAAGGTCGCGCTTAACCTGTTTACGCACCATGCTGATTACCAGTGGCCGCAGTGGCATTGGAATCGATGCGAAAAACACACGCGGACCAGCGTTGAAGTTGGCATCAATCATCCAGCGCTCGAAAACTATCGACCAATAAATATTATCCTCACACAGCTTTGCGAGTGCCCAGGCCACTCCACGTTCCGCGTCCGAGAGGCCCGCGTCGAAATCATGCCCGTACGTTTTCTCGATATGCCAGCGGATAAAGCTCGTATCGGGAACCACTACACCATCATCATCCAGGAACGGCCCCTTTTTCTTTGGTGCTTTGCGTGGATCGCACAGCGCGGTCTCGTAATCGAGGACCGCCAACTTCAGCAGGACCATCGCCTTGATGCAGAATGGGCTCGGGTCGGGTAGGCCGAAGTTTGGCCCAAAAACGTAGAGCGTACGCATATTACCTCACTTGTTGCGCGATCGGCTCGATTAAGGCTCGTGCGCCGGGCAGTAGCATCAACGGTGGGTGGTCACAGCAATAAACTCGGGATCCTCCTGCGCTTCACGCTCAAACTGCAGAAAATCATAGTATCCGCAGCGATCTTCATTCGGATAGTCGCGGCACACCTTGGGACGGGCTTCATAGATTGTGCAACGCCGCGCGTCGGTATCGAAAAAACGGCAGATCTTTCCGAAATGCTCGTCCTTTCGACGGCGCATTACATACTTCCGTCCGTGCGCTTCCTTGGTGAATTTGCTCCGGGCCACCTCAAAGGATATGTCGTGATGCTTAGCGAGCCGCTCCACATCGCGCTTGGTGAGCCCGATCAACGGATAAGAACAGCAGTAACCGGGACAGTTCGAGCAATCATAGCCCTTCGTCATCATTGTTCCTTCGGTTATTCCTTCAACATCGAACGTCGACCAGACAACAACGTTCGCCCGGCATGTCAACGCGCACCGCGTCAACGAATGTAGCCCATGCACAACCAGCACCGCATCGCACACACCTTCGAGTTGATTTTGAGCTACGGCCACATGAGACCAACGAGCTACAGCCGGGCGTGCAGAAGACCGTGGGCAAACGAGCCGGCTGCACTCGCCATACTTTCTCCGCTATGGTCTGACGACATTTACGAAAGGCGTGTGTCCGCTTGGGGGGGCAAGTGAATGTCTGAAATGACCCGCGTCTCGCCCGAAGGTGAGACGCCCGTCAATCCCTATAGCCTGCTCGAAGCCGTCAACCGCTCCAGTGACACGGCTCATACCGCTTGGCTGATCTTTATCGGCATCATGACCTATCTCATGATCGCCGTTGCCGGGGTGACGCACACCAATCTGCTGCTCGAAACCCCGGTGTCCCTGCCCATATTGCAGGTCGACATCCCTCTGACGCAGTTTTTCCAGTTCGCGCCGATTGTATTGTTGTTGTTTCACCTGGGGGTAGTCTCCCAGCTCGTGCTCTTGGCCCGTAAGACACTCGAGTTTGACCATGCGATACGCCTTCTGGAAACCACCGATCAGCGCACCCATCCATTGCGCTTGGAACTGCACAATCTGTTCTTCGTCCAGGCCATTGCCGGTCCGCACCGGAGCATCATCATGGGTGGGTTCCTGCATGCCATGAGCTGGCTGACGTTGGTGATTTTGCCTGTCGTGCTGTTGCTTTACATCCAGGTAGTTTTCCTACCATATCATGATCCCGCGATAACCTGGACGCAGCGCATCGTCCTGGTTTGCGATGTCTTGATGCTGGTCTTGATTGGGGTTTTCCTGATGCGTTCTGAGGCCTCGTTCTTCAAGGCCTTCTTCCGCACCACGGCATCCCATCCGCTAAGCTTCCTGGTCACCACGATTGTCCTCGTGGCGGTGACGATGTTCTCGTTCTTCGTAGCGACCATCCCGGGTGAGAGGCTCGATGCACTAAGCCAGAACCTCTATTGGCAGCTGAAACCGGACGATGAACGCGCAGAGCCTAAATATTACAGCGGCTTTGTTGTGCCGATCATTCCGGTCGACGCTGAAGGCGCATTGTTCGGAGTCTTCCGGCGTAATCTTGTCGTTACGGACACGGACCTGGTTTCCGACAAGAACGTCACGGAGGGAGAGCCTACGCTGAAGCTGCGCGGACGCGATCTGCGTTACGCAAAGCTCGATCGCTCCGACATGCACCAAGCCGATCT
>JAUWFF010000087.1 GCA_030607105.1 Filomicrobium sp. | reverse complement strand
CGATCTCCGCCAGCTGCGCATGGTTCCAGCGCGACAGCCATCGCCGCGAAACCGCATCGAGCGCCCGCAGTGCGGCCCTTGGAACTTGCCGGGTTGCCGCATCGACCAGAGCGTCAGCACGACCCCGCTCGGCTATGAGCGTCTCCACGCCAAGTTCGCCGGCCACATCGACGACCGGAATGGAGCGCATCGGCTGGGCCGGTGTCTCGTCGGGCAATGGCATTAACGAGGCTCCATTATGTGCCTACCACATTGACAAACCGCGCCCGCTCGGTCAGAAAAAAGCACCGCGAGAGGCTAAAGCTCCCCGCGCTTAAGCTGCTGCCTGAGGCCAAGCCGTTTCGGCCACGGGGGAAATCCCCGTTTGGCGGGTGAGAAAAGTTGCATGGCCACGGATGTGGTCGCAAGCAACGAGGATCACAACCGCCGACCTCAAAGTCCGCATCCCGCCCTAACGGGCCTGAAGGAGATGCGGCGCCGTAGGGCGCGAACAAACCGACAGGGGCTCGGATTACGAGATCCTGCAATGAAACACGAATGAACGAAGGATCCCGTCAGCCATGTACGCTGTCATTAAAACGGGCGGCAAGCAGTATCGCGTCGCCCAAAACGATCTTCTTACAATCGAGCGCCTCGAAGGCGAACCCGGCGCCTCCATCGAATTCGCGGACGTCCTAATGGTCGGCGAAGGCGACAACGTGAAGGTCGGTGCGCCCTTCGTCGATGGCGCCAAGGTTACCGCGGAACTCGTCGACCAGGCCCGCGGGCCGAAAGTCATCGCCTTTAAGAAGCGCCGTCGCCAGAATTCGCGCCGCAAGAGGGGGCATCGCCAACACCTCAGCCTGGTGCGCATTACCAACATCACAGGCGCTTGAGCCGGTTGAAAATCTGATCACGGGCAGCGCTCGCCGACCACCACAGGGCGCGATAGGGCTGCCAAAGAAAACGAAGGAAACTACGAGATGGCACAAAAGAAAGCGGGCGGCTCAACGAAGAACGGCCGCGACTCAGAGTCAAAACGCCTTGGCGTCAAGCGCTATGGCGGCGAGCTTGTCATCCCAGGCAACATCATCGTTCGCCAGCGCGGCACCAAGTGGCACCCGGGCAGTGGCGTGGGCATGGGCACCGACCACACGATCTTCGCAAAGGTCGAGGGTAACGTCGAATTCCGCACCAAGCGCAATGGCCGCACCTATATCTCGGTTCAGCCGAAATCATCCCATACGGTGGACTGATCCGTCCGAGGCCAAAAAAGCGCCGGTTGGCATCGAGCTCAGGAGCTTACGGTGTCAAATTTCGAAATCAGAACTTCACGGCTAGTTTTACGCCAACTGACATCAGCGGATGCCAACCGCATCGCCGAGCTTGGTGGAGATTGGGATGTCGCCTGCATGACATCCCGAATGCCCTACCCTTATACGGTGCACGCTGCACATCAGTGGATCGATGATCTCGAGGCTGGCGAGCGGGTCTTCGGCATAACCCATTATGGCGAGCTGACCGGCGTCACCGGTTACATGCTTGCTCCAGATCATAGCAGCGCCGAGATTGGCTACTGGATCGGCAAACCGTACTGGGGCCGAGGCTTCGCCACCGAGGCTGCCCAAGCCGTGATCGATTACTGCTTCAAGGCCAGTCGCGTGCAACGCATCACCTGCGGCCATTTCACCGACAATCCTGCCTCCAAGCGCGTCATCGAGAAACTTGGCTTCTTGTACGCTGGTTCGGCACCATGTTGGTGCGAGGCGCGCAGGTTGGAAGCCGACGCCGTGCGCTACTATTTGGACAAGAGGGCACCCCGTTTGAGATTGCAAACGGCCATTTCCTGGCTGAAGACGGGATGACCAATGAAATTCTAAGAACACCCCGGCTGGTGCTGAGGCCTGTCTGTGCCGATGACATCTTCCGCCGCATCGCTGATTGGGATGTCATCAAGATGCTGAAGATGCCGCCGTGGCCCTACACCCGCGACCACGCCGTTCAATTCGCCTCCAACGGAACGGGATTTGGAATCGAGTTCCAGGGCCATGTGATCGGCGCCATCAGCATCGAAATGCGCCGGCAGAAGGAAACCCTGGGCTACTGGCTCGGCAAAGTCTATTGGAGCAAGGGCCTCATGAGCGAGGCCGTCAGCGCGGTCCGGCCGGCGCACTTCGAAAATCCCGCTGCCACGGCGGAGTACTCAGGCTACGCGAGAGCGAACCCGGCTTCTTGGCGCGTTCAACAAAAGATCGGTTTTAGACTGATTGGCGAGGAACTGACGCATATCTTCTCCCGCGACGAAGAAGTCATAGAGGTGAAGACGCTGCTGACGCGCGAAGAGTTTGAAAAGGCAAGTCGATGAAGTTCCTTGACCAAGCCAAGATCTACATCAAATCAGGCAAGGGTGGCGACGGCTCCATCTCCTTCCGCCGAGAAAAGTTCATCGAGTACGGCGGCCCGGACGGTGGTGACGGAGGCCGCGGCGGCGACGTATGGGCTGAGTGCGTCGCTAACCTCAATACGCTCATCGATTTCCGTTATAAGCAGCATTACAAGGCCAAGAACGGCACCCCCGGGATGGGCCGCAATCGCTCCGGCCCCTCGGGCGAAGATTGCGTCATCAAGGTCCCGCCGGGAACCCAGATCTATGATGAAGACAACGAAACGCTTCTGGCCGATCTCAAGCAGCCCGGCGACCGCGTCCGGCTGGCCAAGGGCGGCAACGGTGGTTTCGGCAACGCTCATTTCAAAAGTTCGACCAACCAGGCCCCGCGTCACGCAAATCCGGGTTTGCCCGGCGAAGAGCTAACCATCTGGCTGCGACTGAAGCTGATTGCAGATGCCGGTCTCCTTGGGCTTCCAAACGCCGGCAAGTCGACCTTCCTGGCCGCCGTCTCGGCCGCCAAACCAAAGATCGCCGACTACCCATTTACAACGCTGCACCCCAACCTCGGCGTCGTCAAAGCAGGCTCCCGTGACTTTGTCGTGGCCGACATCCCGGGCCTAATTGAGGGCGCCAGCGATGGCGCCGGATTAGGCACGCGCTTCCTTGGTCACGTCGAGCGCACCCGCGTCCTACTGCATTTGGTCGATTGCACCCAAGAAGATGTTGCAGCGGCCTACCACACCGTTCGCGCGGAACTCGAAGCCTACGATCCCAAGCTCGCCGAAAAGCCAGAGATCGTTGCGCTTTCCAAAATCGATGCGTTGCCCGAGGACGAACTCAAGATACGCTTCGAGGCTCTGCGGGACGGATCAGGCAAGCGCCCGCTAATGCTGTCGGCGGTTTCCGGCAATGGCGTTGACGAAGCCCTTTTCGCGATTGCCAGACAGATCGACAGCCAGCAAGCTGATGTACAGGCGACCGAAGACGGGCCGCATAAACCGTGGCGCCCCTAGATCACGAACAATCCCGACACGGCATACGTTTCGTGCTATCAGCGCCACGACGAAATCATGCCCCGGCAGACAAGAACTCATGGCAGAGAGCCCCCAAACCGATAACAACGCTCAAGCTCGCTCTGAATGGGCGGCGGCCCGCCGCATCGTCGTCAAGCTGGGCTCGGCGTTGCTCGCCTGCCGAGAAACCGGCACCTTAAAGACCGACTGGCTGGGCTCCCTTGTCGAAGATGTCGCCCAACTGGCAAAGCAAGGGTGCGAGGTCGTCCTTGTTTCATCTGGGGCAATCGCCCTCGGCCGCCACTCACTGTCGCTCGCCAGTGGCCCGCTGCAGCTGGAACAAAGCCAGGCCGCAGCCGCCGTCGGCCAGATCGGGCTGGCCCACGCTTATTCCGAGTTGGCCCAGGCACACGGCCTGACAGCCGCGCAGATACTGCTGACTCTAAGCGATACCGAACAGCGCCGGCGTTACCTCAACGCGCGCGACACGCTGCTCACTCTGCTTCAACTCAATGCACTCCCCGTCGTCAATGAAAACGACTCGGTGGCGACCACCGAAATCCGTTACGGCGACAATGATCGCCTGTCGGCCCGCGTTGCTTCCATGATCGATGCCGACTGCCTTGTCCTGCTGTCCGATGTTGATGGGCTCTATACGGCCCCACCTGACAAAGGCGCCAACGCGCGGCGTCTCGACCTGGTGACCGATATCACCGGTGATATCGAAGCCATGGCAGGTGACGCTGGCAGTGAGCTTTCCCGGGGCGGCATGAAGACCAAGGTGGAAGCAGCCAAGATCGCCCGCGCCGCTGGCTGCAATATGGTCATCGCGTCCGGCAAGCGCATGCATCCACTGCGCGCCATCGCCGAGGGTGCCCCCTGCACATGGTTCCTCGCGCCTTCCGATCCGGTCACGGCACGTCAGCGCTGGATTTCAGGCCAACTCGAACCCAAAGGCACGATCACCGTCGACGCGGGTGCGGAAAAGGCCCTGCACTCCGGACGCAGCCTGCTGCCCGCCGGCGTCGCATCTGTCGCCGGCAGATTCGACCGTGGCGATTCAGTGATTATACGCAGCCAAGACGGCCGCGAACTGGGACGCGGCCTCGTCGCTTATGCCAAGAAGGACGCGGAACGGATTATTGGAAAGAAGACAAGTGAGATTGCTGCCATCCTCGGCTTTGCCGGCCGCGACGAACTCATACATCGCGATGACATGGCACTACACCGCCAGCATCGCAACGATAGAGGGAGCTAGGACTTTCATGCAGAACGCACAACCGGTCGTCGCGGAGCTAGAATCGCTAGCCGACAACCTCCGCAGCTTCGGTCTTCCCGTCGAAGTCACCGAACCGAGCCCGGGCTCCAAAGGCATCCGCGCCACCACCAGCGGCATTCCGTTCTCGGCTTTTTTGTTCAAGAATGAAGATCAAGACAGCCCTTATCTGATGTTGAGCGCGTTATTTCCTGACCGCAAGGCCAGCCTCGATTGGACCAATAGCTGGAACAATCGCTTTCCGTTGACACGTGCCTCCCTCACCGTCGACGGTGAAGCTATGATCACGCACGCTGTCATCCTGACCGGCATCAACACCGACCATTTGAAGGAAACGACCTCCTGGTGGGACCTGCTCTTGCGCATTTTCGTTGAAGACCTCATGTCCGCAAAGACATAAGCCCGAGGGCCCGACAGACCTTGGAGAACCACAAAAATGAACGCCATCGTCCAAAAACTACTCCACGACAGCAATGTCGAAGCAGCAATGCTGGCGATGGGCGAAGCTGCCCGCAACGCCGCTCGCCAGCTCGCGGCTGCACCGCGTGAAACCAAGGACGCAGCGCTCAAGATAGCCGCCACCGAGTTGCGGCGGCATACCCCGGTCATCATCGAAGCCAACAAACGCGACCTGGCAACAGCGGAGGACGCAGGCAAGCCAGGTGCCTACCTCGATCGCCTTATGCTCGATCCCGACCGCATCGAGGGTGTCGCCGCCAGCCTCGAAGCGATCGCCGATCTGCCTGACCCCGTCGGAGAAGTCATCGCCGAATGGGACCGCCCAAACGGCCTGCGGATTTCCCGCGTACGGGTTCCAATCGGCGTCATCGGCATCATTTATGAAAGCCGTCCCAACGTCACCGCCGATGCCGGCGCCTTGTCCCTCAAGTCTGGCAATGCCGCGATATTGCGCGGTGGTTCGGACAGCCACCATTCAAGCATGGCGATCCTGACCTGCCTCGCCCACGGCCTTCGAGAAGCAGAACTCCCCGAAGACGCCATCCAGATCGTGCCGACCATCGATCGCGAAGCGGTCGGGTACATGCTGCGCGGCCTCGAAGGTGCAATTGACGTCATAGTACCCCGCGGTGGCAAGAGCCTCGTCGCCCGCGTCCAGGAAGAAGCTCGCGTTCCTGTCTTCGCCCACTTGGAGGGTGTCTGCCACACCTACGTCGATCGCGGCGCCGATATCGACAAAGCCGTCGAGATTCTCCTCAACGCGAAGCTGCGAAGAACCGGCGTATGCGGGGCCACCGAGACCCTTCTTGTCGATAAGAACGCCCACCAGGACTACCTCACACCAATCGTCAAAGCACTCCTTGATGCGGGCTGTGAGGTTCGCGGCGATGCAGCGACACAGGCCGCCGACAAGCGCGCGGTCGCCGCCACAGAGAACGACTGGGGAACCGAATACCTCGATGCGATCATTGCCGTGA
>JAUWFF010000229.1 GCA_030607105.1 Filomicrobium sp. | reverse complement strand
GGATCACTGAACCGACAGCCGGGTCGATGCGTTTTTCTGCCACGCACCACGCGGCATTTGGGATTTCCCAAACGGAGCCTTCACCCGGCATGAATAGTCGCCCCATCATTGTCTGGTTCCGCCAGGACCTCCGCCTCGCAGACAACGTCGCGCTGACAAGAGCGGTCGAGGCGGGCGCTCCAATCATTCCGCTTTTCGTTCTTGATGATGGAGCTGCTGGCGAATGGGCGCTGGGCGGGGCGTCGCGCTGGTGGCTGCACAACAGCTTGGTGGAACTGTCAGGCTGCCTCGCGGATCTCGGCGTCAAGCTCGTTTTGCGTCACGGATCGGCAGCCCAGATCGTCCCGGCACTTGCACGCGAAGTCGGCGCTCGAGCGGTCCACTTCTCCCGCCAGTATGAACCCTGGGCTACCTCGCTCGAAGCTGCTGTCCACGCCGAACTCTCCGAAGCCGTCGCGCCAATCGAAGTGCTCCGGTTCCCAGGTGCGCTGCTCAAGGACCCTGGCGAGATCCGCACCAAGGATGGCCGGCCCTACAAAGTCTATACGCCCTTCTGGCGGGCCCTCATTGCGAGCGGCGAACCCCGGAAACCGTTACCGGCGCCAACCAGACTGGCGGCGTACAAAGGTGATGTGAAAGGCGAGCAACTCAGCGACTGGAACCTGCTGCCAAAAAACCTGACTGGGCGGGCGGTCTTCACGAGACATGGACACCCGGTGAGCGAGGCGCGCACGCACGGCTGGAGACGTTTCTGGAAGCAGCCCTTACCGGCTATGACGATGGCCGCAACCGGCCCGACCGCGAAAGCACCTCCCGTTTGTCTCCTCATCTGCATTTTGGTGAACTGAGCCCATCGGCGGTCTGGCACACGGTGAAATCCTGGGCCGCGAGCCAGGGCTATGAGGGCAAGGGCCTCGAAACATTTCTGAAGGAACTCGTTTGGCGGGAGTTTTCGGCCCACCTCCTGTTTCATTTCCCTGACTTGCCTAGCGAGCCGCTGCGAACCCAATTCAACGCCTTCCCTTGGTGCGACGACGCCGAGCTCCTGCGGGCGTGGCAGCAAGGCCGGACAGGCTTTCCGATTGTCGATGCGGGCATGCGCCAGTTGTGGCACACAGGCTGGATGCACAACCGCGTGCGCATGATCACAGCCTCGTTCCTTATCAAGGATCTTCTCATTCACTGGTGCCAAGGCGAAGCGTGGTTCTGGGACACGCTTGTCGATGCGGATCTCGCCAGCAACGCTGCCAGCTGGCAGTGGGTCGCCGGCTGCGGTGCCGACGCCGCGCCCTATTTCAGGGTCTTCAATCCTGTGACCCAGGGAGAAAAATTCGACCCCGGCGGCACGTATGTCCGCCAGTGGGTTCCAGAGTTGGCGAAGATGCCGGCCAAATCGATTCACGCGCCCTGGCTGGCCTCGCAAGACGAACTCAAAAAGGCCGGCGTCGTAATCGGCGATACCTATCCCCGTCCCATCGTCGATCATGCCGAAGCACGCAAACGCGCGCTTGCCGGTTATGAGATGGTCAAGGCCTGAACGAGCGGCGCGGTTCCGGCGCACAAGCAACACACCCGCTCGTCATCGCAACGTCTCAAACCATCACCGGTAGAGCCCGGCGCAGATTTACTTAACAATTTGCTTAACCGATGTGGGGGCTTGTGCCGGCAGGTGAACACGTACAACCTGCAGGGTGTGGGTTATGTACTTTGTAAAGAGGCTGGGTATGCGTACTTTCTCAAGACTATTGGCGATCATTCCACTTGCACTGACCGCGTTTGTTGTGACTCCGGCGAGCGATGCTGAAGCCGGTGTGGTCGTGAAGATCAATCGCGGTTCGCAGGTGATGCGCGTTTATGTCAGCGGACACCTGCGTCATACTTGGCGTGTATCTACGGGCCGTCGCGGTTACACCACGCCATCGGGCTCATATCGCCCGCAGCGTCTGGAGCGCATGTGGCACTCGCGCAAGTACAATTGGTCCCCAATGCCCTATTCGATTTTCTACAGCGGTGGCTATGCAATTCACGGGACCTATGAAACGAAGCGTCTTGGTCGCCGCGCATCGCATGGTTGCGTACGCCTCGCGCCTGGCAACGCGCGCCGGCTCTATTCTCTCGTTCGCCGTTACGGTCGCGGCGCAACACGCATCCAAATTCGGTAGTTCTTAAGGCAACGTTAACGCCTGTCCTAAAACGGGAAAATGCTCACGCGGTCTCAAAATCGCGCGAGGCATTAATCATTCCGCAGCGCTCCCAGGTTAGCGTCTACCCAGTTTTGTACTGTTAGTAAGCGTGGGAGTTTTTAGACGATGCGGGGATGCGCCGTTTTGTGCGCGGCTGCGGCAGCCTTTGTGCTGACCGGGCCGCTTGCTGCCGAGCCGGTGGCGGAGAAAGTCGAGATCATATCCGCGAAGAAGGTTGAGGCCGTGCCGGCCTCCGCTTCCAAGTCGCAACCTGTGAAGGCCTCGGCGGCCGGCGAAAAGAAGGTCGCCGCCATCGCCGTCGCCAAACCCAAGCCGAAGTCGCTGCCAGCGACCTTGAGGGCGTCGGTCAACTTGTCATCGCAGACAATGACCGTGACCGAGAACGGCGCCGTCAAACACGTCTGGAAGATTTCATCGGGCCGCGCCGGCTATTACACGCCGACCGGAAACTACAAGCCCCAGTGGATGACGCGCATGCATTATTCGCGCAAGTACAACAACTCGCCGATGCCGCATTCCGTGTTCTACCATCGTGGCTTTGCGATCCACGCGACCTACTACACCGGCGCACTCGGTCGCCCGGCATCGCATGGCTGCATTCGCCTGTCGCCGGCCAACGC
Organism: Filomicrobium sp.; assembly: GCA_030607105.1. GTDB lineage: Bacteria > Pseudomonadota > Alphaproteobacteria > Rhizobiales > Hyphomicrobiaceae > Filomicrobium. The sequence continues at coordinate 1,151 of JAUWFF010000229.1, read as the reverse complement.
CAAGAAGTTCTACGGGCTCGTCAGCCGACATGGAAAGGCCCGCACTCGCATTTCCATCCATGGCAAGACGCCCTACTACGCCGTTGCCAAGAAGAAAACCAAGAAGACCTACGCCGCCTCCTCAGGCTTCGGTTTCTGGGACTCCCCGCAGCCGACCACCTCCAAAAAGAAGCGTCGTGGGAAGAAGAAGGACTACAGCTTCTACAAGCCAAACGCATTCAGGTGGCCTGGCAGCGGCGATTAAGATTGCAAGACGCGAGAGCCGAACCTAGAGCACCGCACAGTTTAGTCTTCTGTGTGGTGCTCAGCTCAACATCGGCTTGCCGAATGTCAACAAAGAAAACGGCGGCACAACATCGGCTTGCCAAATATTGACAGAGAAGAAGGCGCCTCAACATTGACGGGGCGCCTGCAGGTCAGAACGGATTCCAAGTCGGCTCGGGCGTAAACCGGACGTAACCGATGTTCGCTCCAAGCCGTAGCCCCAGTCCTGATCGGATGGGTGCGAGGATGACGGGCCCGCCCTTCAGTAAGGTCACGCCGACACCACCGACAAGGTAAGCTGATCCGTCGACACCGGTGAAGCTCCGGTGGATATCACCGGGGTTCTTAAGAGCGTAGATCAAGAACAGCGTCCTGGAGCCCTCCGCGCCGAAGTCGTAGCCCAAGGATGGGCCGTGCCAATAGACTTTCCGAAAGTTGCCACTCCGCATAAATAGCGTGCCCTTGCCGTAGCGAACGCCGGCGAGGAATGCACCGCCGCCTTCTTTGCCAAGCACATATGCGGTTGGCTGCCCCCACTTCAGGAACGCGTGCTCGATGACCGTGGCAAGATTGGTTGAGATCGTGCCGAAGAATCCGCGCGTTGCGTCTCGGATCTCCTCAACCGTGTACCCTTCGTCGGGACCGACGAAGGCGCCCGGTGGAGGCTGCGAAATTTGAACGTCGCCTCCAGGAGGGATACCGGCAGACGGTGTTGCAGTTGACGATTGGGTGACGGTCTTCCATCGGCTCGCGCCGGGTTTGGCCAAGGGCCCAGCCATCGCAACGTCTTCTGGCTCAGGACCAAGCGGCTCGGGCCGCCGCTTCTCGATGACCTTTGCCTTCTTGGGCTTCTGCTTCGCTTCGGGACTGGGCTTCGGTTTTTCTGC
>JAUWFF010000335.1 GCA_030607105.1 Filomicrobium sp. | reverse complement strand
GCGCTCCAATACCCTGCGTCATTGCCAAAATGACTGAGCGGTCACCCATGTCGAGCCAAAAGGCGCGACGAACTAACTTGCCGTCTGCGTTTCGGGCGAATGAACTATCTCGATCTGTTCCGAGGTCCGGCGAATAGAACTCATTGCTCAGTGGCGAATGCCTCAAGTATCTAGCTTCGCGAGAAGTTGCGCTTCATGCATCGAGGATAGTTTCGGACAACTCGAGTTAAGTGCTGACTTAGTTAATGCAAACGTACAGTAAGGGCGCCGACTGTGTATCTGACGATTCACGCTCCCATCTAAAACGGCTAACCTACTGATTTAATTGGCGACCCCGAGAGGATTCGAACCTCTGACCTACAGATTAGGAATCTGCCGCTCTATCCTGCTGAGCTACGGGGCCTTTGTTCCGTTCAATGGACACGGCGAACACGAGCCATTCCGGAGATGCAACAAACAGGTGGGCTGGCCCGCACTTCGTGTAAACACCGCTTCCACCCGTTCGTCTGCGCTCGAACCATAGCATTCCTCAAAGCACGAGGCCAATGCATACGGCCAGAATGCTATAGCCGTACGCACATCGGAGACTGCTAGCAGAGACAACAAGAACCACAAGCAAGCACTGTGGAAAGTTGTGCCGGCCTCGAAAACCAGCTCCGCACGTTTATAAAACCCGATACTTGGAACCCACCAGGCCCGAGGGATAGGTGCATGTTTCGACATGCGTTAGATCAACGTCCCGATCCAGATATCCGAACAAGGGCAATCCCTCGCCGATGAGAATTGGAACGTGAGTGAGAGTGATGTCGGATATCAGCCCCGCCCGCAGAAACGACTGAACGACCTTGCCGCCATCGACATAGGCTCTCGTCCATCCCTCTGCATGGAGCTCCTTCATCAGCGCCTCTGGTGCGCTGTTCGAAAGCCGCACGCGTGTCCTTATGACGGCGGGAATATCGGCGTCGCTCAGAGCGCTGCTCATGACGATGACAGGTTTTTGGTAAGGCCACTCACCAAACGTCACGACGGTCTCAAATGTTCCCCTCCCCAGAACCAGCCCGTCAACGGACGCACTGTGGGCGTTGTAACCGTGGTCCTCTCCCTCGGTTTTTTGCTTCATCAGCCAGTCAAGACGCCCATCGTTGCGAGCAATGTAGCCATCCAGGCTGGCGGCAATGAAGACGTGTCCGGTTGTCATGGCGAACTAACTCCAAGTCGAGAGCCCGAAAGTTCTCTGGTCAGTTGTTCCAGCACGGGACGTTACCCGCACACACCGGCCCTCACTGACCGCCGTCCGCTCCTTCTGACAAACAGCATCCGGATCGGCGCGTTTTGGCAGCATGGCGGGTATGATAGCATATGCGTTCGCACCTTTGATCAGGGTGATGACCAGCGATGCGCCACCGGTCCATCTTCCCGTATGCCTCCGCCCGCAAGGAGCCCGAATGTCCAAATCCCTCGTTGAGCAACAGTTCGGACCCTCGGCCAAGGCCTACGCCGAATGTGAAGTTCACCGCAGCGGTGCCAGCCTCGCCCGGCTCATCGAGTTGGTCGTGCCGCAAGCCCATTGGCTGGCACTTGACATCGCCACCGGCGCCGGTCACACCGCCCTGGCTTTCGCCCCTCACGTGGCTCACGTGATCGCAAGTGACATCACGGCCGAAATGCTCAGCGAAACCGCAAAGCTCGCGGCCGCACGCGGTTTCGCCAACGTATCGACGGCCACGGCCAATGCCCATGAGTTGCCCTTCGAGGCCAGCCGCTTCGACCTCGTCACCTGCCGTCTGGCTGCCCATCACTTCTCTGACATGGGCCGCTTCATAAACAAGGCGCACGTGGTTCTGCGACCTGGAGGCATGCTTGCCATCGTCGACAACGTCCCTCCGGACCAGGAAAGCGTGCCGGAGCTATCCGCCGCCGATGTGCCGGCAGTCGCAGATGCCTATAACGAGTTCGAAAAACTCCGCGACCCAAGCCATGCCCGCGCGCTCAGCATCGGTGAATGGACCAGCCTCTTGCGTACCGCCGGGTTCGAAGTCCTTGGATATGATTTGCTAGAAAAGGAGATGGCCTTCCGCCCCTGGGTCGAAAGGATGCGCTGCGCACCCGAGACGGTCGATCAGTTGATGCAAACACTACGGCAACCATCAGCCCTAGCAACGTTCCTGAAACCTCGAGAAGCCGGTGGCCAACTCCATCTCACGCTGCGCGAAGCAATCCTGATTGCCCGAAAACAACCGTGAGCCGGCCAGCTCAAAGGACCGGATCGATCGGCAACCACGCCACATGATGGGCCAAATCGAAGGTCCTGGGGTTGAATTGTGACAGCTTTCCAGCCAATTTTGCAACGAATACTGAGTTACGGGGCAACGGGGTCGGGAACGAGATCACTCGCATCGCGTGATTGCATTAGACGATTAATGTTGATGCATACGGCCAGAAAGAAACCAAACATTAATCATGTTCCCGACACATAATTCCAGCTGTTATAAGCTGACACGTGGGATTGGGGATGAGGGGCGGACTTATGAAACCGATCGTACTACCGGTGCTGCTAGCAGTAGCTTCGGTGAGCTTGGCCTTGCTCGCTCGTCCGGCAGCCGCTGAAGGCCCTCCCACTCCCGAGGAATACGTTGAATACGTGGGCGGTGACGCCCGCATATTGCCCGCCGGCGGCCTCAAACTTGACGGCCAGACGCAACAGTGCGGCCGGCGCCCAACGGTCCTCGATCCCAATCTAGACGACTATGGCGCCGCTTACCCCGGCTTCCTGATTATGAACCCCAAGCTGCTCGCCCGGGTCTCGACTCCGGTCAAGAAATGGATTTTCGCGCACGAATGCGGACACCAATTTCGTGGGCCCGATGAGGAAACCGCTGACTGCTTTGCTGTTCAGCGTGGCCGCCGCTACGGCTGGTTGACGCCTGCCGGTCTCGATGAAGTCTGTAACTTCATCTCCCCGGCCAAAGGCGACATGATGCACCTGCAGGGCTCTTATCGCTGCGAGTACATGCGCCGCTGCTACGCCGATCCCACGGTTCGCTAACCGCCCTCCACGGCGGGCTGCCAGCTGGCGTTAAGCCCCACTCGCCCAAAAAAGTCCTACGCTGAC
>JAUWFF010000095.1 GCA_030607105.1 Filomicrobium sp. | reverse complement strand
GGATGGCCAGCGGCTGACCGGCTCGGATTGGGCCTCTTTGAAGACCCGTGGAAGCGGTGGCAACGGTGAAGTTTCCAATCTTGAGGCCTACGTCAGCAGCAATCTGTCGCTGAAGGACCACCTTGGCGCACAGCTGCCGCTGGCGCTCAGCGGACCGGCTGAACGCTTGGTCGGCAGGCATCTGATCGACCACGTAGATGAGGCTGGATACCTGCAGGGGGACCTGACAGATCTAACTGAAAAGCTCGGTGCTGGGCGCGACCTTGTCGAGCATGTCTTATCCGTATTGCAGACCCTCGACCCACCAGGTGTTTTCGCCCGCTCGCTCGGAGAATGTCTGGCTTTGCAGTTGAAGGAAGGCAACCGCTACGACCCGCAGATCGCATTGCTGCTAGAGAACCTCGACCTGCTGGCCAAGCACGAAGTCGCGAAACTGCGCAAGGTTGTCGGCGTCGAGATGGACGAATTGTCTGATATGATTAATGAAATCAAGAGCTTGAAACCAAAGCCCGGGCTCGCATTCGGCTCGGTCCAGGTGCAGCCCGTGGTGCCCGATGTGATTGTTAGGCCGGCCGCTGATGGCAGCTGGTTTGTTGAACTGAACAGCGAAACGCTGCCGCGCGTGCTGGTCGATCGCAGCTATTTCGCAAGCGTTTCTCGTAAGACGAGTTCGGAATCAGATAAAGAATATCTATCCGAGTGCCTACAAACAGCGAATTGGCTGGTGAAAAGTCTTGATCAGCGGGCCCGTACTATCCTCAAGGTCGCTCGCGAGATCGTGCGCCAGCAAGACGGGTTTTTAACCTATGGGATTCAACATCTTAGACCGCTTAACCTGAAGGCAGTGGCGGACGCGATCTCGATGCATGAGTCGACGGTGTCGCGGGTTACATCGAACAAATACATGGCGACAAGCCGCGGGATCTTTGAACTGAAGTATTTCTTCACTTCAGCGATCGCGTCGGCCAAAAACGGGGAGGCACATTCCTCAGAATCTGTCCGCTATCGAATCAAGCAGCTTATCGACGCCGAAAGGGCCGAGGCCGTACTATCGGACGACCAGATCGTCGATATCTTGCGGCGCGATGGCATCGACATTGCCCGGAGGACAGTCGCTAAGTATCGAGACGCACTGCGAATTCCTTCCTCGGTGCAGCGCCGCCGGCAGAAAAGGGCTGACGAGCAGGTGGCCCGGACCTAGCCTGATCGGAAAGTCATATCCATTCTGCAGCTTAGACTGATTGAACTACCGGGCCTTTCACGATGTTAGCCCGGGTGTCTTGACACCGCCCTGATCGAGCATTGATTGTTATTAGAAAGGGGGACTAGCCGAAGGAGTGAACCATACGCGGCTTGTCCAAGAATGTGCGCGAAGTGTCCTGACGTTATTGCTGTTCATAATGGGCTCTAAATCTTGATTTATCCCTGCAGACTGGCTTCTTGAAACCTATGAGTGGAAAGACCAACTGGACGTTCAACAAAGTACAAGGCGGGACTGATGACACTCCAAGTCACGGGAAAGAATGTTGACGCTGGCGGCGCATACCAGACCTACATCATGGATAAGGTCTCCAACGTCTTAGAGAAATACATCGGGCCGGAGATCTCAGGGCACGTCAGACTGGAGAAAGAACGTTCAACCTTCCGCACTGACTGCTCAATACGGTTGCGGACGGGGCTGTTGGTCGAAGCGCACGGTTCGGGTGGAGACGCCTACTCAAGCGCTGATGCAGCTGTTGAACGGCTCGAGAAGCGCGTCCGCCGCTACAAGCGTCGTTTAAAGGATCACCATCACGGTCGTCAGAATGGTGGCGAACTTCCCGCCGAACTTCCCGCACGCGACTACGTGCTGCAGCGGTCGGACGAAGAACCAGACGGCGATCCAAAGCCCGATCAACACGCGGTTATCATCGCCGAAACCGAACGAACGATTCGTGAATTGACAGTTGGGGAAGCGGTGATGCATCTCGACCTAGGGGAAAGCCCGTTTTTGATCTTCCGGAATGCCGGCAGTGGCGGCATAAATGTTGTGTATCGGAGGGCGGACGGGAATGTCGGATGGGTCGACCCGGAGACGACAGGGCAAGCCGCATCGGAGGCTGAGTAAACCCTGCGTTTTGCTCGTCATGCTTCCTGGTGAACAATCGCTCATGGAGTTTGCGGGGTCTCAAGGCGCGCAATGTTTGAGGCGTCAAGGGGAGGCAGCAAACGGTGGGACAAAAAGCAATGGATCTGAGTGACCTTCTGGTACCTGAGGGAATTTTGCCCTCGCTGAAGGCGAAGAGCAAAAAGCAAGCGTTGCAGGAACTGGCTAGCAAGGCTGGCGAGATGGTTGGGCTCGACGCTCGCGACGTCTTCGACACACTTCTGCAGCGCGAACGGCTGGGTTCCACAGGCCTGGGGCGGGGGATCGCGATCCCACACGTCAAATTTAAGGACCTAGACCGGATTTTCTGCCTCTTCGCCAGATTGCCGGAACCAATCGAGTTTGAAAGCCACGATGACGCGCCGGTTGATCTGATCTTTCTGTTGCTTGCCCCCGAGCACGCCAGCGGCGATCACCTCAAAGCACTCGCGCGCATCTCGCGGCTGGTTCGGGAACCGGCGACACTTGATCAGCTTCGCGCGGCAAAGGACGCCAAAGATCTTCATGACGTGCTGTCCAATCCCGTGACTTCCAACGCAGCCTGAAATCGGGCGCTGGCGCCGATTCTTCGCTTGTGTTTTCAGGGGCCGCAGGCGCTTGCATCGCCGAGGACAAGAAGAGCGCCTAGCCCCAGACCGCCGACCAATATCCGCCACCACCCAAAAAGCGCGAAGCCGTGGCGGCTGACGTAGTCAAGCAGATATCGCACCACGAAAACCGCGGATATGAAGGCCATTACAAAGCCGATGGCGATGCTTGTCGCGTCCGAGACCTCAATCCCCGACCAATTCTTGTACAGATCGTAGGCGAATGCGCCGGCCATAGTCGGCATTGCCAAGAAGAACGAGAACTCGGCGGCGGAGCGCTTGTCGGTCCCCAGCAACAATGCCCCGACGATGGTAGCGCCTGAGCGGGATACGCCCGGCACCATCGCCAGGCATTGGCACAAACCGATCTTGAAGGCGAGGCTTGGCGGGTAGTCCATCACTTCTACGTACTTGGGTTGAAGCGGCAACCGATCTACAATTAGCAGCACAATACCACCGAGGATCAGCATTACGCAGATCAGCATCGGGCTTTCGAATAGGACACTCTTGATGAATGAGTGTCCGAGGGCACCTATTACCGCGGCCGGAAGAAACGCCAACAGGATCGAATAAACAAACCTGCGGGAGCGCGCATCTGAGGGCAAATCGACAAGCAGGCGAAGCAGTTTAGCTGAATAGACAGTGAGGATCGCCAAGATGGCACCGAGCTGGATCAAGACCTCAAAGGTCTTACCCGGCGAGCAGAACCCCAAAAAATGACCGGCGAGCAGAATGTGGCCGGTCGAGGAAACGGGTATGAATTCGGTGAGGCCCTCAAGCAGGCCGAGCAGTATGACTTGCCACGTCGGCATCTATTGCGAATCTCCGGGTGAAAGATCTGATCCGGGCAACAAACATGTCCGACCCGGCCGGGCAAGCGGCCACAAATGATGGGCGGACAAACGCGGACCGTCTGCCGCATACAAGCAACATCAAGGCTGGGCCGGCTGCGGCATCAGAGGCTCTGCAACACACCAACTCGCGGATCATTATGAACGAATCCGTGTATGATCAGTCTGACGCGAAAGCATGATCAACGCTGACTGACCCACGTCTTTGGTAAATCGCCGCGTCGAGGAACGCGAAACAAAGCGGGAAACATGCACAAGCTCACTCATTTCAGGCTTTGCCCGCAGTCGCGCTCGGTGCGCGTTATGCTGGCGGAGCTCGGCTTGCAGGTCCAATCCGTGGAGGAGCAGCCATGGGACTTCAGTAAGAGCTTCCTGCAGCTCAACCCGGCTGGTGAACTGCCCGTTCTTCAGATCGACGCCGGGCCCGTTCTTTGCGGCACCTATTCGATATCTGAATACGTCGCCGAAGAGCTCAAGCGCCATCCCGTGGACGGACTGAGCGTTCCGCTTTTTCCCGGCAACCGGGAGGGGCGGGCCGAAGTACGACGGCTGGTCGATTGGTTTCATAACAAGTTGCATAGAGAAGTCTCGCGCGAGCTGCTTTATGAAAAGGTCTACGCACGGTTACAGCCGGGCATGAGCGGGCTTTCTCCAGATTCGGACATCCTGCGGGCGATCCGTGCCAACCTGCGTTATCATCTCAGCTATATTGGTTATCTGGCGCATGGACGCCGGTGGCTGGCCGGAGAGGATATGTCGTTTGCGGACCTGGCCGCAGCCGCGCACCTCTCGTCGATCGACTATTTCGACGAGGTGCCGTGGGAGACCTACCCGAAGGCGAAGGATTGGTATGCGCGCATCAAATCCCGCCCGTCTTTCCGGCCGCTGCTGGCCGATCGCATTCCGGGGACACCACCACCCCGGCATTATGCGGACCTGGACTTCTGAACATTGCGGGAGTTGTCAGTGACGGCGCCGCCGACAGCCACGCGCGAACTTGTACGCGAGCTGCGGCAACGCGCCGACGCGCTGAAATTCGACGCTTTCGGAGTGGCGCCCGCAGACAATCTTCAATCCATCGGTGCGCACCTTTTGGAATTCATCAAACTCGGGCGCCACGGCGACATGGACTGGATCGTGGAAACAATGCAGCGGCGCGTCAGCCCGCGTTCGCTGATGCCATCGGCCCGCCGTCTGGTCATGGTCGGCATGAGCTACGCCCCCGCGACGGACCCACTTGAAGCGCTCAATAAACCTGCAAATGCAGCCATTTCAGTCTACGCGAAGGGTCGCGATTATCATGAGGTGCTGAAGGGCCGATTGAAGGAGCTTGCCGGGCTCCTGGCGCGGCGGGCGAACGCGGATGTGAAGGTGTTTGTCGATACCGCGCCACTCATGGAGAAACCGCTAGCCACGATGGCCGGTCTTGGATGGCAGGGCAAGCACACCAACCTTGTCTCGCGACAGCACGGTTCGTGGCTGTTTCTCGGGGCAATCCTGACGGACGCGCTGCTGCCGCTCGATCGCCCGGAAGAAGATCACTGCGGCAACTGCAGGCGCTGTCTGGACGTGTGCCCGACGGACGCTTTCCCGGCGCCTTATCAGCTTGATGCCCGGCGCTGCATTGCCTACCTGACAGTCGAGCACAAGGGGCATATTCCAGCCGCCTACCACAAGCCGATCGGCAACAGGGTGTTTGGCTGCGACGATTGCCTGGCGGTGTGCCCATGGAACAAGTTCGCGCAGGTTACCCGCGAGGCAAAACTGAGGGCGCGGGCGGAAACCGACAATCCGCCGCTCGGCGAGCTTCTGGAACTTGACGACGCCGCGTTCCGGCTGCGTTTTTCCGGGACACCCGTGAAACGGACGGGGCGCGAGCGATTCATTCGCAATTGCCTGATCGCGGCGGGCAACTCTGGTGATGTTTCGTTGCTGCCGGCAATCCGACGGTTGCTAGATGAGCCCTCACCACTCATTCGCGCGATGGCGGTCTGGGCGCTTGGAGAATTCGTCAGCGAGCAGGAATTCACCGATATCATGAAGCGTTATTACCCGCGCGAAACTAATGCCGACATTGTCGCGGAATGGCAGCGCCGGGAACAAACAATGGGAGCCAAGGATTGAATCACCTCATCTGTTTCGGATTCGGGTTCAGCGCGCGCGCGCTCGCAAAGCGACTGGCGACGCAGGGCTGGCAGATCACCGGGACGTCGCGGAGCGCCGAGGGGGTGGAGCGAATTCGCGCCCAAGGTTTCGACGCTGCCCGTTTCGATGGCACGGTGCCGAGCGATGAAGTTGCATGCGCGTTGGAGACGGCGTCGCATGTGTTGATTTCCGCACCTCCCGGAGACGACGGAGATCCGGTGCTCGAGCAGCACCGCTCGGACATCGTTTCCGCACC
>JAUWFF010000117.1 GCA_030607105.1 Filomicrobium sp. | reverse complement strand
GCCCAGTCTTCCCCCCCGCCTGTAATCTTGTCCCAGGCCACCGAGGAAGAGATGGTCGACCGCATCGAGGCGCTCGGAACACTTCGCGCCAACGAGTCGGTTACGGTTACCGCCCAGGTAACGGAGATCATTACCGCCCTGAAATTCGAAGATGGCGAGCGCGTAACCAAGGGCCAGATCCTCGCGGAGATGACCAGTGCTGAAGAAAAGGCGCTGCTGCAGGAAGCCGAGGCAACCCGCCGAGAGGCTGAAGAACAATTGAAGCGGGCAAGGCCGCTTGCCAAACGCGGCGTCAGCTCCGCCGCCGTTCTGTCCGAGCGCCTCCGTGATTTTGAGACCTCGGCGGCGAGGCTAGAAGCGGTCAAATCTCGGCTATCCGACCGCCGTATCGTGGCTCCGTTCGCAGGCGTCGTTGGCCTCCGTCGCATCAGCGTCGGTGCGCTCGTCGAGCCCGGCACAGTCATCACAACAATCGATGACGACAGCGTCATGAAGCTGGACTTCCCAATCCCCGCGACATTCCTCTCCACCATGCGCGTCGGCCTGCCGATCGTTGCCCAAGCCAAGGCTTTCGGCGACCGCACATTCGTCGGCGAGGTCGCCGGCATCGACAGCCGCGTCGACCCGATCACGCGCTCTATCACAATTCGCGCGGTCATCCCGAACCCGGACGCCATCCTGAAGGCGGGCATTCTGATGACAGTCGACGTTCTCAAGGACAAACGACAGGTGGTCGTCGTACCCGAGCAGGCGATCATCGCACGTGGCCGCACCACTCACGTCCTTATTGTCGATCCGAACTCCGCAACTCCGCAGGCCACGAAACGGGAGGTCAAAATCGGCACGCGTCATGACGGCAAGGTAGAAATTGTTTCGGGACTTACGGCCGGCGAATACGTCATCACCGATGGAACTGTGCGCGCCAGACCTGATCAGCCGGTCAGCGTAACCGCCATTGACAACAACGACGAACCCCTAGCCGAATTGCTCAAGCGCAAAGCAGAAAACCCCACTTGAGGCAGCTTTGATTTCCGCTCGATCCGAAAAAGGCAACCCGACCGACGCGAGGCACCATGTTTCTGTCTGATCTGTCCGTCAAGCGGCCGGTCTTCGCGGCGGTCATTGCACTGCTCCTGGTTGCCTTCGGGGCGGTCGCCTTCGATCGCCTGCCACTGCGCCAGTACCCCGACATCGACCCCCCCGTCGTAAGCATCGAAACATTGTATCCGGGAGCCTCCGCCAACATCGTTGAAACGAGGGTGACGGAGCTGATCGAGGAGCGCATCTCCGGCGTAGAGGGTATCTCGTTCATAGAGTCGAGGAGCGAGGATGGTAAGTCCAAAGTAACAATCGAGTTCAAGGTCGGTCGCGACGTAGACGCCGCCGCCAACGATATTCGCGATCGCGTCTCGGGTATCCTCGATGATTTGCCCGACGAAGCCGATCCCCCCGAAATCCAAAAAGTCGACGCCGACCGGCAGGTCATTATGTGGCTCAACCTTGCCAGTTCCGAAATGACGGTGCCGGAGTTGACGGACTATGCCAAACGCTACCTCGTCGACCGCTTCTCGGTCCTCGACGGTGTCGCCCGCGTGCGGGTCGGCGGACAGCAAATATACGCCATGCGGGTCTGGCTCGACCGCAAGGCGATGGCTGCACGAGGATTGACGGCCAACGACGTGGAGAAAGCACTGCGCGCCGAAAACGTCGAGCTGCCCGCCGGATCCATTGAATCCCGTGACCAACTTTTCACCGTGCGTGTCGAGCGCTCGTTTACATCGGCAGACGAATTCGCCGCCCTAGTCCTACGCCGCGGAAATGACGGTTATCTCGTTCGCTTGGGCGACATCGCGCGAGTCGAAAAAGGCACTCGGGAAGATCGCAGCTTCTTTCGCGGCAACACGGTGCCGATGGTTGGTATCGGTATCGTCAAACAATCAACCGCCAACACCATCGCGGTTGCACGCGCAGCCAAGGCGGAGGCCGCACGCATCAATGCAGGCGGGCTCCCCCGCGGCATGACGATCGAACAAAGCTACGACACTTCCATCTTCATCGAAGGCGCTATCAAGGAAGTGTACAAGACGCTCGTCGTTGCGATGGTGCTCGTGATCCTTGTCATCTTGATCTTCCTAGGCAGTATCCGTGCTACGCTGGTGCCCGCCGTCGCAGTACCGGTTTCCATCATTGCGACGTTCATCGTGCTTTATGCTCTCGGCTTTTCTGTCAATCTTCTCACGCTACTAGCCTTGGTCCTTGCCATTGGCCTCGTCGTCGACGATGCGATCGTCGTTCTGGAAAACATCGTTCGGCGCATTCGCGAACACAATGAAACCCCACTGGTTGCCGCATACTATGGAACGCGTCAGGTTGGTTTTGCCGTCATCGCGACAACAGTCGTATTAATCTCGGTCTTTGTCCCGATTACGTTCCTAGAAGGCGACATCGGTCGGCTGTTCTCGGAGTTCGCTTTGACCATGGCCGCTGCCGTCGCGTTCTCCAGCGTCGTCGCACTGTCACTATCCCCGATGATTGCCTCGAAGGTACTGAAGCAATCCGCACGGCCCTCTCTTGCGCAACGCACCGTTGACATAGTGTTCGACGTTATTCGGCGCGGCTACGTGGCAACGCTCAAGCTCGCCCTTCGGGCCCGCTTCCTGGTAGTATTAATTTTCCTTGGATTGGTCGCCGGCGCCGCCTGGCTCTTCGAGAAATTGCCATCTGAATACGCTCCCACCGAAGACCGCGGCGCATTCTTCGTGATGGTCCAGGGGGCTGAAGGCGCGACCTACACCTATATGAAGGAATACATGGACGAAATTGAGCGCCGCCTGGTGCCCTACACCGAGAGCGGTGAATTCCAGCGGCTTCTTGTCCGGGCCCCACGCACCTTTAGCAACTACGAAACCTTCAACACCGGGATTGTGATCGTTCTTCTGGACGACTGGGTAAAACGCCGTTCCGCCTTCACCCTCATGAAGGAGGTGCGCACGAAACTCGCGGGCTTACCCGGCGTTCGCGCGTTCCCGATCATGCGGCAGGGTTTCCGCCGCTCCATCCAGAAACCCGTGAGAGTCACCATCGGCGGCGGCACCTGGGAAGAGCTTGCTGAGTGGCGCGATACTCTTCTCGAAGCACTTGAAGCCGATAACCCTGGGTTGGTCGGGCTCGACTGGGACTATAAGGAAACGCAGCCACAATTGCGCGTGGAAATCAATTACAATCGGGCTGCCGAATTGGGCGTTACGATTTCAAACATTGGCCGAACGTTGCAGACCATGCTCGGGTCCCGGCGCGTAACGACATACATTGACGACGGCGAAGAGTACGACGTCATCCTGGAAGGTGAGCGCGACAAGCAGCGCACACCGGCAAGCCTGCAAAACATCTATGTCCGCTCCGACCGTTCGAATGCGCTCATCCCCCTTTCGAATTTCGTAACGGTGCGCGAAGAAGCGGGCTCGACCTCGCTAAATCGCTACAATCGAATCCGGGCGATCACCCTGGAAGCAAACCTAGCGTCCGGTGTCGCACTAGGCGACGCGCTCGCTCATATCGAAAAACTCGCCCAAGAAAAACTGCCGCCATCTGCGATCATCGACTACAAGGGGCAGTCTCTCGATTTCAAGAACGCAGGACAGTCCATCCTGTTTGTCTTCTTGCTGGGAATCGCCGTCGTGTTCCTGGTTCTTGCGGCACAGTTTGAAAGTTGGATCCACCCTCTGGTCATCATGTTCACGGTGCCGCTGGCCGTCGGGGGAGCGCTGCTTGGCCTTTGGCTCACCGGCAACACGTTGAACATTTACAGCCAGATCGGGCTGATCATGCTGGTCGGTCTCGCCGCCAAAAACGGAATTCTGATTGTCGAATTCGTCAACCAGTTGCGCGACCAGGGGCAACCCTTTGACGACGCATTGCTGGAAGCGTCGGCAGTCCGGCTGCGCCCCATTGTCATGACCGGCATCACGACAGCAGCAGGTAGCATTCCTCTCATACTGTCGTTCGGGGCAGGTGCGGAGACGCGCTTTGTCATTGGCGTCGTGGTTGCCTCCGGTGTAACCGCCGCGACGTTCCTAACCCTTTATCTCGTCCCCGTCGCCTACTCCTTGCTGGCCCGAAACACCGGCTCGCCAGGCGATGTCACGCGGCAGTTGGAGGCCGAGGAGGCGGACAACGGAAAGGCCTCCGCCGAACCATTGGCTGCACCGGCGGAGTAGTTGCCTCGATCTATGTAGATCGAACGCATCTACTGAAACAGCTTGGCGAACGCAGACTGTGCCACAAACGTCTAGGCCGCCCTAAGCGCGCAGCCACGACGCGAGTTCACAAAAGCCCGCGCGACCGCGCGAGAAGCCGTAAGATTTCGGATCCGCGCCGAGCGCCCTAATCTCGCCGCGGCGCCCGACGACAGCCACTCCAATCTCGGCTGGGACACGGATCTCTTTGCATTTCTTTCTCAGCAGAGTGGAGTCGGAGGCGCTCAAAATCTTGCCACGCTCTCGCTGCACCCACTGCGATTGAACTGCAATCACGACAACTACTCGCAGGCGTCTCTTGAACTCGCCGGCCGCCCCATAAGCGAAGCCACCACGTGCCGCGAGTCTAGTTTATTTTTTGAGGGGGTAGCGGAACTGCGCTCGGCAGCCAGCAGTGATCTGCTCTAGGACCTGCCTCCGGAAGTGGTCCGCATCACTGATACCTGCTGTCCGGCACGCCATCGATACGTCTGACCCATCCGCCAGTTTCACCTCAATCTCGCACAACAGCTTCACGCAATACTCATACGAAAAACGCGTGCGAGAAATTAAGCCCTCTCAGGTCGCAAAGAAATCACTGGCACAGTTTTTAAAACCACGGCTCGCCACCAAAAACCGCTACAAACGGCTTAATTGGGCCATGTTATGACAACAGCAGTAGATTGAGATCTATTACGCGACACTTACAGTAAGTGAGCTTCTTACAATTACACGTAAGCGATTACAGGTGTACAAGTATTCTCCCAGGATGGCTTGGTGCTGACGCGAGCTGGCCTGGGTGTTCGAGGGGGAACCACGAATACACCGAATGTACGCATTGGGTGGGTAAACCTCTCTTCGAACTTCCAAGCTGATGCTTCCCCGCTGCAGGGTGCGGAAGTTCGACCCGGGACCGAGCCGCTCTCTTTCTTGGTCCCGGGAATTCTCGATCAAATGGGGGCAGAGAGCAGGGGCGCGGCGTTCAGGGGGAACTGCCGCGCCTTCTCACCTTTTCCGTTTGGGAAATGGTGAACCGCGCTTCTTTTCTGCTTTTTTTAACAGCGCCTCGATCGCTTCTTCGATCAATTCACCGAGTTGCTTGCGCTCATGCCATGCCGCATTACGCGCCCACTCGGCGACGCTGGGCTTGATCCGCACAGTCATGGGCAAGCGCTTCTCATTGTCCGACATATCTCCCTTGCACCTGTATAGCCACAAACACCGCTTACAGGTGTACATGAAAACACTTAATGCAAAATTGAGATAAGGTCTTCCGCTCTGATATATGCAGACCCACCAATCTTCGGTGCGCAGTCCTGTGTGCTGAAAGTGGAGGTCGAGCGGCAAC
>JAUWFF010000135.1 GCA_030607105.1 Filomicrobium sp. | reverse complement strand
GTGAAGCTCGATCATCTCTGTTCGATCCGTTTTTGGTTTCGCGCTGCGAAGAAAGCTGCAGATGGCACGCAGCCTTGCGCATTCCAATGGATCTCAACTCATCGTGAATAGGCGGCACCTGGAGGGGGATTAAACGCGCTTCGGTCCGATGTGGTCCTGGCCACGCTTTTTTGCGAGTTCGATTTGGCGCTGGCGCTCGGCGGCAGCCTTCTTCTTCCCGGCGTCCGCCTGTTTCTCGCAGTCGGGGCAGGGATGATTGGCGTAACCGCCAGCAGATTCACCTGATAGAAACGGCGTGCGGCAGATCGAGCAGAGCTGGTAGGGGCCGGACTTAAGGCCATGACCGACGGAAACGCGTTCATCGAAGACGAAGCATTCACCCAGCCACTTGCTGTTTTCGGCGGGAACGTCCTCCAGGTACTTCAGGATGCCGCCCTTGAGGTGATAGACATTCTCAAAGCCCATTTCCTTCAACAGTGCTGTAGCTTTTTCGCAGCGGATGCCGCCAGTGCAGAACATCGCGACCTTGGGATGGTTGTCTCGTTTGAGCTCTTGTCGCACCCAGCTGGGGAACTCGCGGAATGACTGCGTTCTCGGATTCACGGCGCCATCAAAACTGCCGATCGCGAACTCATAATCATTGCGCGTATCAACGACGACTACATCGGGCCTGGAAATCAGGTCGTTCCAGTCGGCTGGTGCGACATAGGTGCCGACCGCGCGATTTGGGTCAATTCCTTCGACGCCCATGGTGACGATTTCCAACTTCAGCCGAACCTTCATGCGCTTGAAGGGCATCGCCGCGGCCGCTGACTCTTTCCAGTCAAGGTCGGCACAACCGGGAAGGCCGCAAATATGAGCCAGCACCCGGTCGACGCCTGCGCGCGTACCGGCGATCGTGCCGTTGATCCCCTCTTTAGCGAGCAAAAGCGTGCCCATCACTCCAACGTCCTCGCAGGCCTGCTGCAAGGGTGCGCGCAGCGCCTCGAACGCCTCGAGCGTGGTGAACTTGTAGAGCGCTGCGACGACGACGGCGGGCGCTTTATGTTGGGTTTTATCCGTCATGGGCTGTTTGGATTAGCGAGTGCGCTCGTTTTGAGCAAGTCGCGGCTTGGCCAGACGCACCGCGCTTGCTATCAAGGCCGACCACTGAGACTTCCGATTGGCGCCAAAGAAAGAGGAGACCGCCGGTGAGCGAATCGACGCAAGAATCCACCGCCCGGCAGGCCACAGCCGCCCTGATCCGCCGTTACTATGACGCTTTCAACAGTGCTGACACGGAGGCTATGCTCACCTGTCTCGCCGACGACATCATTCATGATGTTAATCAAGGTGAGCGGCGACAGGGCAAGGAGAAATTCACCGCGTTCCTGGGTCGCATGGGGCACCACTACGAGGAGAAGCTGGACGACATCACGGTGCTGGTTTCCAAGGACGGAACACGGGCAGCAGCGGAATTCAACGTCTCCGGAAAGTACCTTCAGACCGAACCCGGTCTGCCTGATGCCGCCGGCCAGACCTACAGGCTCCCAGCCGGCGCTTTCTTCGCCATTCGTGACGGCAAGATTACCCGCGTGACGACCTATTATAACCTCACGGACTGGATTGCGCAGGTCGCCGGCTGACCGCATCAGTCAGGTCTAGATTACACCGGCGAACGATACGCAGGGGTCGTTTTCGGCAATGCTGCTCACTGTTCTCAAATGCAAGCTGCATCGGGCAGCCGTCACGGAGTGCGATCTTCATTATGAAGGCTCCATCTCGATTGACCGGGATTTGATTGAAGCGACCGGACTGTTCGTCAACGAACGGGTTGAGATCTACAACATCGACAACGGAAACCGCTTCACAACCTATGTGATCGAGGGTGGCGCCGGGTCGGGCGTGATCGGCCTCAACGGTGCTGCGGCGCGGCTGGCTTGCGTTGGCGACAAGCTCATCATTTGCGCCTACGCTCAGATGGAGGAAGCCGAGGCCAAAGCCTGGCAGCCAGCTGTCGTGGTGGTTGGGGGCGACAACAAAATGGAGAAGCCACGCACATGAGCCTGAGTGTAGAGGCGATGACCGGGCCCGGACTTAAGAACGTCCTTTCGGATCTGGCGCGACTACGCATCGCGGTGTTTCGCGACTGGCCCTATCTATATGACGGTTCGGAGGAATATGAGCGCGAATATCTGGCTAAGTTCATTGCAGCGAACGGCGCCGTTTGCGTGGTGGCTCGTGATGGTGACGAGATCGTCGGGGCATCTACGGCGTCCCCGTTGGCGGAGACGGATCAGGAGTTCATCACTCCGTTCAAAGCAGCCGGTTACGATATCGGCAAAGTTTTCTATTGTGGTGAATCCGTTCTGATCGGGGACTATCGTGGGCAGGGCGTCGGCCACAAATTCTTTGATGAGCGCGAGGCGCACGCGCGGCGACTGGGCGGTTTTGAGATCGCCACTTTTTGCCGGGTGGTCCGGCCCGACGATCATCCCTTGAAGCCGGCAATTTACCGCTCGCTGGAAACCTTCTGGCAAAAACGCGGCTACAGTCCGGCCGAAGGTCTGCGGGCCGAGTACGCCTGGAAGGATATCGACCAGACGGAGGAAACCACAAAGCAGCTGCAGTTTTGGACAAAGTCGCTGATATGACGGCACCCGACAGCTTGAAAGTCGCCACGGCTCAATACCCCCTTGATCCAGTGGCCACGCTAAAAGACTGGCAGGACAAGGTCAGCCGGTGGGTGAGCGAGGGCGCCGGGTCGGGTGCCAAGCTCCTCGTGTTCCCGGAATACGCCGCCCTTGAACAGGCTGCAGCGCTCGGCAAAGAGGTGGCCCTCGACCTGAAGGCGACACTGAAAGGTGTAGCGGAGCTGGCTGGCGAGAGGGTTGCGTTTCACGCCGATCTCGCACGCATGCATGACGTCCATATTCTCGTCGGGAGCGGACCTGTAGTGCGCGATGACGGGCGCTATTTCAACGCGGCGCAACTGGTCACCCCGAAAGGCCAAGTCGGCGAACAGACCAAGGTAATCATGACCCCGTTCGAACGCGAATGGGGCATAGAGGGTGGCGGCCAGTTAAGGCTATTTGAGACCGAACTCGGACGGATTGGGATCGCGATTTGTTACGATAGTGAATTTCCAGTGCAAGTTCGGACCCTGGCGGCTGCCGGGGCCGAGCTGCTGCTCGTTCCATCGTGCACGGAATTTGCTTCAGGTTATCACCGCGTGCGTACCGGGGCACGGGCCCGAGCGCTGGAAAACCAGATTGCGTGCGTAACAAGCCCGACGGTGGGCGAGGCGACTTGGTCACCGGCTATCGATTACAACTCTGGCGCGGCGGGGGTTTTTGTCCCATCAGAACAGGGTGTTTCCGATGATGGAGTGTTGGCGGAGGGCACACTCAATGAGCGGGGCTGGGTCTCGGCCAACATTGACTTTGCCGCATTGCGGGCGCTGCGGTTCGGCGGTGAAATGCGCAATTACCTCGACTGGGATGAGCAGAGCGGGACGAATGGCATCAGCGCCATGGCGGAAGTCATCGATTTAACGGGCTGAGCCTTGTCGCCATCGTTCATTCTTTCGCGCTCTAGAGCATGAAGCGCCGGCCGACGTACGGTCGATCCCAATGCACGAACCGGCCTTCAGCGTCAAAGAACATCCGGACCCGGGAACTGGAAAAGTAGAGCTTATGGACGGGATGTAGTTCGGGGTGGTCTCGGTCCCCGTCAAACTCAAAGCAAATGAGGTGCCTCACCATGTGCTGCCACCGCATGGCGCCGGGCTGCGAAGTCTCAATCAACCGGATGATGCGGCGTTTGACCGGCTTGGTGTAGAGCCATTCGAAATAGCAGATGGTCATGAGATCGTAGACATCATCCATTCTGCCTTCGACCTGAATGAGTCGCCCGAATACGGATTCCAGCCCTTCCCAATAAAGCCTGCGGCGAGCTACGGCATCTTCAACCACGGCAAGAACCGCGGGCGCGCTTAGGCTTAGATTGAGGTTTGCAAGCACCGCAGCATTCGCTGCATGTTTCGCGGTAGCTTCGCCGGCGCTCGGCCGCAGGTTTTCGCGCGAGGCGACGGTGTCGTTGCTGGTGGAGGCGCTGGCCGCAGTCGTACTGTCGAGCATGAGAACCTGCCGGCGCGGGTTGGCCGCCAGTCCGGTGGGCGCAATGGAAGACATATTCCGTTCCCCTTGTGCAGGCCATCCCAGCATCCGCCTGCGCAGGCGCCACGTAGCTCGACGTAAGCCCGCGATCACAGCGAACACCATGAGTACGCATAAGAATACCGCCGAAGACAAGGTGCTCAACGCATTCTGTCGGAAGCGCCGAAACAAGCGCGCCCAATTCCAACTTCGTCGCAACGGCCAGAGGGGTTTCATGGCGCCTCGTCACGTCACCGGAACTCTCACTGCGCTTAGAATAAGCCGCAAGCCGGTGAAACAACAATATCGTTGAGGCGGGCTTCGTAAAGATGGCCTTTAATTGTGTCTGACCTGCGCCGGGATAATCTCGCCGGCAATCGAGTATCGGGGGAGCCCGGGCTCGAGCCAAACGCGCGGCCCGGGGTGCATTTTTGGTTACACTGGGAGCGCTAGAGACTAGGCGCCACACGCCGCAATGATTAGGGCCTGCATGTTAGACATGCGAAGAGCAAAACCGTCCTGCCATTTCGGATCAACGGCAATGCGGGATTGGAACTCTTTCTTAAAGCGATCCTGATCGGTGAAGTAGTAGTATGCCATTTCGCGCTCTTCGGCACCGAACCGCTTGGGATCACTCAGCAATTTTTGCTCGCAGTCGCAGGATTTGGCATGACGGTTCTGCACGGTTGCACAAAAGTTATACGCTCCATCGAGCAGTCCCTGCTCTGTGTAATCGGCGCTCTTCGCCGGCACATTCTGAGCGTCGGCGGCGCGTGAAATGCCGGTCGCCGATAGTGCGCTAAATAGCGAAATCAGTGCGACAAAAACTGCGATTTTGACCTTGTGGATCACGGAGTCCTCCCTGTTGGCGGATTTTTTTCGGTGCGTTTGTTCGCTGCCGTGAACGTTGAAATGCGCGCAGTGGACCGGTCGGTCAAGGCCATCAGTGCGACTCGGCAGCGACCGCTTTAGGGAAAAATCGTCGATAGAGCGCTATCGTCGCTGGCAAAATGAC
>JAUWFF010000158.1 GCA_030607105.1 Filomicrobium sp. | reverse complement strand
GGCGCAAGAATGGTATCCCCCAGGGAGGCAAACTTCTTGGGGTCGCCAGGCGGCAGAGGCTTAAGAAGTTTGGGGTGAGCGAACGACCGTGGACGATCGTTGTGGTGGGTAACGATCACACGGGTGCCCAGGCTCGTCATCGAAAACAAGCGCTTGGAGAAGCTATAGGGCAGGCGGATGCAGCCGTGGGATGCCGGATAGCCCGGTAATGGGCCAGCATGCAAGGCAATGCCCGACCAGGTGATCCGCTGCATATTCGGCATCGCCGAGCCATACAGGTTTGAATAATGCCGGCGGCGCTTCTGCAAAATCGAAAACACGCCTGTCGGTGTGCGATTGCCCCGACGGCCCGAAGATATCGGAGCTGACGTGATCTTGCCGTTCTTATCATAGACATCAACGCGCTGGCGCTTGATCGAAACCATCAGGGTCAGCGGGCCCTGTGCCTCTACGGCAGGTTTGGTGCTCTTTCGGCTGCGTTTCGCCGCTTCCGCGGGAAGAGCAAGGGTCATCGCGGTCGCCGACAAAGCGAAGACGAGTCCCACGGCTGAAACGGTGTTGAAGAAACGAAACTCTAGACCAGTGCGCATAATCCGATCCGTATCAATTCTATTCCTCCAACCCCGGACGCGCCCAGGCTGCAGGGCCGCCGGCACTCAGTACAGCAAGCGAAATTGTCAATGCTCTCACTTAGATCATTCTTTGGTTCATTTTTGGTTAGCAGAGCCGAGCTTTGGCCGGCAACTTTTCTCGGCCCTTCTAGGAGAGTTGAGTCTCCAGTGTTGCCGGGTATCAACGGCGACGTGACCGGAGTATTCCGAGTTCCTATCATTGGATCGCGGAAATCATGTGGCCAATGGCGTTTACGGCGTTGCCTGTGTAGGCTCCCGCCGTCCCAGGAAATTGGGCCGTTGCAGGTGATCTTGGATCAAATCTGACCAAAGCTGGAGATCTTACTCGTCCATGTCCTCGCAGTCCGTACCGCTCAAACGTCTGATGGCGCCAGATATTACTGCCAAAAAGGGTGTCGAGCCCATCGTCTCGCTGACCTCCTATCACGCTCATACTGCTGCGATTGCAGATAAGTACTGCGATTTCCTTCTGGTGGGTGACAGCCTTGGTATGGTCATGCACGGCTTTGAGACAACCGTGCCGGTTACGCTCGAATTGATGATTATGCATGGCAAGGCGGTGGTGCGAGGCGCCAAAAGGGCGTTGGTCGTTGTCGATATGCCGTTTGGGTCCTATGAGGAGAGCCCAGAGGTGGCGTTTCGCAACGCCGCACGCGTGATGAAGGAAACCGATTGTGGCGCTGTTAAACTCGAGGGAGGGCGGCGAATGGGAGCGACCATTCGCTATCTCGTCGAGCGCGGCATTCCTGTGATGGGTCACATTGGACTAACGCCGCAATCCATCAATGTCCTCGGCGGATTTAAGGCTCAGGGCCGGGAAGAGGAGGAGTGGTCAGGGATCGAAGAGGACGCCAACGTGGTGGCGGAATCAGGCGCCTTTTCCGTTGTCTTGGAGGCCATGGCCGAGCCGCTGGCCGAGCGTATTACACGGTCGATCCCGATTCCGACGATCGGTATTGGCGCCTCGGTGGCGTGCGACGGACAAATTCTTGTTATGGAGGACATGTTGGGCCTGTCGCCCAGGGTACCCAAGTTCGTCAAAGAGTTCGGCCGGATCGGCGATTCAATCGACAAGGCGATCGGTTGGTATGCCGACGAGGTGCGTAAACGCAGTTTCCCGCAGACACAGCACACGTATCCAATGAAGACGCGGCGGCCGGAAGCAGATGACAGGGTGCGGTCGGGTAACGCTCGGGCCACGAAAAAGTCGAAAACCAGAAGCAACTGATTGGTTTAAATGTTTGAGGATGCCGTGAATCTGTGCTCCTGCTTGCTCCCGCGAACAGCCAGCGGCGTTGATTTCGGGGCGAAAGACGTTATCAATCGCGCGGTTGGATCGGTCCCGACGGCATAATTGCCGTCGTCTCATCGTTGGGCTTAATGGAGTACAGCGTGGCTCCTAGCGTAGAAACCAGAAAAAAGGCAAATACGTAGTACCGCCATGGTCGACAGCAACGACAGTTTTCTAAGAGAAGTAAAAGAGGAAATCGACCGCGAGCGTCTAGAAAATCTCTGGAAGCGTTATGGAACACTGATTTTGGGGGCAGCGGCCCTCTTGATCGTTTCTGTAATCGGATTTCAGACCTGGGGTTGGATGGCGAAGACTGCCGCGGAGCAGGCCGGCGCCGAATACCAAAAGGCTCTGCAGTCGGTTCTGGACGGCAAACCTGGCGATTCTGATGGGATTTTTGCCGAGTTGAGCAAGGATGCTCCGAAAGGATATGCAACGCTTGCTGGGCTGCAGTTGGCGGCGACTCTCATCGAGCAGGGCAAGACAGCCGAGGCACGGAAGAAGTTCGATGAGCTGTCGAAGCGTAGCGGTGTCGATAGTCTGTTGAGCGGTTTCGCGGCGTTGCAGGCCGCTTCGCTAAGACTTGGGGAAGCCGACTTTACCGAGATGCAGAATCGGCTCAACGATCTTGCTAGAGTGGGGGGGGCGTGGCGCTTTAATGCGCACGAGCTTCTGGGTATGGCCGCGCTGAAGGCCGGCAAGCTGGATGTGGCTCGCAGCTCGTTTGCGACGATTTTGGGCGATGGCGATGCGCCTCCGGCGATGCGGCAACGCGCTGAGTTTAGGATGGCGCAGGTCGCGGCGAGTGAAGGTAAGGCCAAGGCGGAGACAGTGAAGGGGAATGCCGAAAAGTCGGTCGGTTCTGAGAATACCAAGCCTGAAGCGACGAAGTCTGAGGCAGGCAAGCCGGAAGTGACGAAACCTGAAGCGGACAAGTCGGAGCCGACAAAGCCTGAGGCGGCAAATTCCGAAGAGCCTGCCGACGCGAACAAATAGATCGCAGGGCGCGCTCGTACTTGCCGGGGGGACGGCACGAGAGGGGATATCGAATGTCAACGAGGGGAGCCTTGAAATTGAACCGCATGGCCATTTTCGCCGTGTGCGTTGCTGGTTTGTCACTCGTCGTCTCCGGTTGCTCCGACAGCCTACCCAGTCTCCCGAAGGTGAGTCAGCTCAACCCGTTCGCTGAAAAGCAGACGCCGTTGCCCGGCCGTCGCGTTTCGGTGCTTCAGCTCAACGATAAGAAACCGCAGGAATTGGCTGCTGCCACGGCCCCAATTGTGCTGCCGCCGCCGGAAGTAAATGACGACTGGTCGCAGCCTGGCGGTGTCGCAAACAACGCTCCCGGTCACCTGCTGGTCAACGCAGCGCTGAACAAGTCCTGGACCGCCGATGCTGGTACGGGATCGAGCAAGGCGGGGCGGATCACGGCCACGCCGCTGGTTTTCGGCGGTCGCGTGTTCACGCTCGATGCGGCCGGACAGGTCAGTGCCTTTTCGGCTTCAGGCGGTTCAGCAATCTGGCGGGCCTCGCTGGTGCCAGAAAGCGAGCAAAACGCCGGCACCGGGTTCATGTCGCAGATGACATTTTCCTCGAGTGCGCGCGGCGGTTTTGGAGGCGGCCTTGCCGCGGAAAACGGCAAGCTCTATGCGGTCAGCGGGTATGGCCGGGTGGCAGCGTTCGATCCGGCGACGGGCAAATTGCTGTGGGACAAGAATCTCGGCACACCGGTGAGAGCAGCGCCGACGGCAGCCGGCGGCCGACTGTTCGTGATTAGTATGGAAGGACGCTTCTATTGCCTCAACGGGCTTGATGGCAACGAGATCTGGGTGGTCCGAGGATTGCCTCAAAAGGCCAGTCTGGTGATGAACGTCAGTCCCGCTGTCGATGGCGATATCGTTGCGGTTCCCTATCCTTCCGGTGATCTCATTGCGCTGAATGTCGCGGACGGATCGGCGCGGTGGTCGGAAAACTTATCGCGTACACGGGCCATGTCGCAGCTGGCTTCCTTGCGTGATGCGGCGACCCCAGTGATCAAGGATGGCGTTGTCTTTGCCGTTGGCCATTCCGGTCGGATGGTGGCGACGAGGGTGCAAACCGGTGAACGTTTGTGGACCCTGAATGTGCCTGGGACCCAGAGGCCGTGGGTGGCTGGAGAGACCGTATTTGTGGTTGATACCGGCGGTCAGCTGATGGCTGTCGACCGCACAACGGGCAACACGCTTTGGAGCGTCAATCTGTCTGGTGGCAAGACCTGGTCGGGACCGACGCTGGCAGGCGGACAGCTGTGGCTGGTTTCGGGCAAGGGTGCCCTTGTCGGCGTGGATCCCGTAACGGGCCGGGTGGTGACGCAAAAAGATGTTGGCGGTGGGTCATTCATAGCCCCCGTAGTGGCGCAAGGACGTATGTACGTTATGCGGGACGACGCGACCCTGGTGTCGTTCAACTAATCGACCGAAATCGCGAAAACCGACGTGACTTGCCGGAAATCGTCCGGCGGAAGCCGAAACCAAGCTTTGCTGGCGGTAATTGTGCGGATGGTGGGAGCCGTGCGATAGACACGCATGGCTACTTCCACTGATGAGATTGCAGAAACAAAACAGCCACCTACGATTGCCATCATCGGGCGACCGAACGTCGGCAAATCGACGTTGTTCAACCGCCTGACCGGGCGGCAGACGGCGCTTGTCTCCGATTTGCCGGGCCTGACGCGCGACAGGCGCCAAGGGGAAGCGGAACTGGGGCCCCACCAGGTCGTCTTGATCGATACGGCGGGGCTGGAGGAGGCTGCGGTCGGGTCGATCCAAGCTCGGAT
>JAUWFF010000062.1 GCA_030607105.1 Filomicrobium sp. | reverse complement strand
ATGTCGAAGTCCTGCAGGTGAAGTATGACCCAAAGCAGGTGAGCTATAAGAAGCTACTCGACTACTTTTGGAAGACGACAGACGTCCTGGATGGTGGCGGCCAATTCTGTGATCGCGGCAGTCAGTACCGGCCAGTGATATTCGTTCACAATTCCAAGCAGAGGAAGCTGGCTGAAGCTGGGAAAGCGGCGCTCGATGACAGTGGGCGTTTCTCTAAGCCGGTCGCCGTAGAAATCGTTGATGCGAGCGAATTTACGGCCGCGGAAACCTATCACCAGAATTACTACAAAAAGAATCCGTGGCGTTATTCCCACTACCGCTACGGCTGCGGCCGCGACCAGCGCATCACGGCGCTTTGGGGCAGAAACGTCGCGGCCCACTAGCGCGGCACGAGGCTTTGACTAATAACGTCAGAGCAGTGACCTGGGGTAATGTGGGTTGCTTAAGGTTTCCGCAAGGCCCCCGGCCACATACGGCCCAAGACGTTGTCCTGCCGGATCACAAAGTGATAGAGCGCGGCGGCCACGTGCAATGCGATGAGGGCCCCCAAGGCGATCGCGCCGTAAACATGCCATTCAAACACGGTCTTCGACATTTCTTTGTCGGGTGCGACAAGTGCCGGCAGTTTGAACAAGCCGAAGATATCGAGGGCCGGGAACATTGCGACGCCGATGTAACCTAAGACCGGTACGATGAGCAGCAACAGGTAGAGCGCAAGGTGATTGAGGGTGCTGCAGTTGCGGTGCCAAGGCTCGATGGTAGGCTCGGGCGGGGGCGGCCCGGCTATGAGCCGGTAAGCCAGTCGCAGCACGACAATGGAAAAGATGATCACGCCGATGAGCTTGTGGCTCGAATAGAGCTGGTTGGTTAAGGAATCCCAGATATTAAGGTCTTTGCCGCGGTAGACCATGTAGACGCCAATTGGGATTTGCACGGCCAACAGCAATACGACGAGCCAGTGAAAGGTGCGAGCGGTGGACGAATAGACCTGGATGGGGCCAGAGGTCGTTTCGACGGTGTTTGAGTCTGTCCTTGGCATTTTCAACCCCTGTTTATCGGGTCTGCGGCCCATCTCTTAAATCTGCACGGGCTGCGGCAAGATCACAATCGAAAAGCACGTCACCGTCCGCCAGGACATGGACGGTGCTCGGAGGGCGCAAACACCGGTCGAGCTTCTCGATCGGCTCCAAGTCCAGACCGGTTTTTCCTGAACCGATGATCATTGGTGCCACCAGAACGTGCAAGCGATCGATGGCTCCGGCGTCAATAAATCTGGAAACGGTGCTGGCACCGCCTTCGATCAGGAGTCTTTTATAACCTCGGTTGAACAAAGTTTTGACGATGGCGTGGGGGCACAGGCCAGATTCCGTACGTGCAAAGTGAAGTATCTGGCATGATGCCGCCGGAGTACGACCCGTGGCGCAGATAGCAATGCAGGCTGCGCCGTCGTCGGTGAGTATCTTGGCTTCGGATGGCAGTCGGCCGGAAGGGTCGATAACCACGCGTGCTGGCTGGCCCCTGTTTTCGCGCAGAGGAACGCGGCGGACGGTGAGCAAAGGGTCATCCGCGATGACGGTACCGATACCGACGACGACAGCGTCAACGGCTGCGCGCAGGCGGTGCAGGTGTTTCAGCGCGGCATCGCGGTTGATCCAACGGCTTTCGCCGGTCACAGTCGCGATCCGTCCGTCCAGAGATTGACCGAGCTGGGCAACGACACAGGGGACTTTGTCTGGCGCTTCGAGGATGGGCGAGAGTGGATCGGGCGTGATCGTCATCAATAAGAACAGGTGTCCGGATTTAGTATGTCGGGACCCTGTAGCTGTTGATCGTGGCGAAGGCAAGTTTGATCGCGAGTGCCTCAGAAGTTGGCTATTTCTGCAAGATTAAGCGTCCTGAGCGAATTTCGAAGCGCGACAGCTTGCTCAGGAAGGACATGCCCAACAAAGTGCCGTTGAGTTTGCCGGGTTCGGAGATTAGGCCGCGGACGTTGCGGACAACGATGTCGCCAAGCCGAACGCGCGCGAGTGTCACCGGTGCGACGCGGGCAATGCCGTTGGCGGTGCGCGCGCGGCCAGTGTAATCGTTGGGTGTGACTATGATCCCAGCGCGGTGGGCGTCACGGTGGCTCATCACAACAACCGTGGCGCCGGTGTCAACCATGGCGTCAATGGAGCGGCCGTTGACTTCGACACGGGCTTGGTAATGGCCCTGGTTGTCTGCCGCCAGTTCCACGTAGCCCGACGTCTTGTGGACGGTCTTTGCAGCGTTGTTTGTCTGATGTGTCCGGCCCTTGGTGGGCGCGCTTTCTGGTAGATCGAAACCTAGGTGGATTGCGGCAGCCTTGATGGTTTCGATATTATTGATTGCCCATACGACAGAGAGGGCAAGGAACACGTAGCCAAAGACTTCGCTCAATAGTGTGCGCGTGCCGCTAGACATCTTCTCAAGCCCATACTCGTACCGGTGACGCTTGCGGACCGGCGATTCTAGCTCAGCCGCGCAATGTCAGAAAATCTCCAGAGACTTCATATGAGCGGAGACGTCTTAAGAAACTCATACCCAGCAAGCTCTCATTAAGCTTCCCGGGCTTTGAGACGAGCGCCTCGATGTCATTGAGCACGATGTCGCCAACGGCCACTGAGCGTAGTCTGACGGGAGCTGCGTAGGTCACTCCGTTGGCGGTATTGACCGGCGTCGTGAAGGCTAGGCCGGAGACATCAATGCCGGCTCGCTCAGCGTCCGCCGCCCGCAAGACGACCGTTGAAGCTCCGGTGTCGACCATCATTCTTGTGCGCGTGCCGTTGATCGCCCCGCGAGCCACGAAGTGGCCGCTTGGATGCCTGCGGATGCGAACCGTGATGTTGCCATTTTCATTGCCAACGCGCATGACCGATCCAGCCGGAGTTAGCTCGCCGACGACACGGTTGCCAAGTTCAGCGAACTCCGCGCGGTAGCTGTAACCGGCGATTAACAGGAACATGAGGGCTGCCCAGATGCCGAGATGCTTGACATTCTCGCTTAGTCGTCCGCCGCCGCCCACCATCAACACAACCGCGTAGAGGCCGACGAGCGCACCACTGCCGATGAATAGCCAGCGCTCGGTCGTCGAGAGGTGTGACACGCTGCTGCCGTCGCCTGTCAAAAAATAGAACAGGGCGAGCAGTAGGGCGAGTAGAAGGGCAAGCCAGCCAAGCATAAGTTCCGTGACCCTTTTGGTTGACGATGTGCGAAAGGAGTAGCGGTTTGCTTTTGACGCGTCGCCTCTAATTACACGTTAGGGCGCCGAGGTGCCCAGACAATGGCGCCGGCTGAGATATTGACCACAATTTCAAACTCGGGCGTAGCTGGGTGCGCTTGGCGTGGCGACAGGCCTGTTCGCCATAAGGCGTGGCTGGCGCGTTGACACCCGCTCGCGATGGCCTTTCAGGCCAATTGGTTGCAGCGGGCCCACGGCCTGCAGAACCCGCTGCGGCGGTATGTAGACGATTGCCTCGGTACCCTTGCGCAGCTCTGAGCGGAGTTCGAAAAGGCCGCCATGCAACTCGATCAGGTTCTTGACGATGGGCAGGCCGAGACCGGTCCCCCCCTCGGCGGTCTGATGGGCGAGCGAGCCCTGACCGAAGGCTTGCATAACTTTGGGTATCTCTTCTTTGGGGATGCCCCGGCCGGTGTCGCGGACCGTTAACAGTTGACCGCCGTCGGTGGCCCGCCGGACGGTAATGTACATTTGACCGCCGCCTGGGGTGAATTTGAGAGCGTTCGACATCAGGTTGAGGCAAATCTGGCGCATTGCACGGGGGTCCGCCCAGATGTGAGGTAGCTCACGTGTGCAGTCCTCGACTATCTGCAGGCCCTTCTTTTGGGCGCGCAGATCGAGTAGGCGGCGACAGTCTTCTGTCACATCGGCCAGCCGCAAGGGCTCTTCATTGAGCTCGAACTTGCCGGCCTCAATGCGGGATAGGTCGAGGATCTCATTTATGAGATTGAGAAGATGACTGCCACTGGAGTGGATGTTCTCGGCATAATCGAGATAGGTCGCATTGGGCATTTTGCCCAGTACTTCGCCTTTCATCACTTCCGAGAATCCCATAATGGCGTTGAGTGGCGTGCGAAGTTCGTGGCTCATTGTGGCCAGGAAGCGGGACTTGGCCTTGTTGGCGGCCTCCGCCCGGCGGCGGGCCTCATCTGAAACCAGCTTTGCTTCCTCAAGTTCGCTGATCAGTACATCCTTTTGAGCCCGGAACTCTAACATGGCAAGCGCCGTGGAATTCAGCCCGACGGCGAGGAAAACGAAATATAGATGGATGCCGACGGCCATCGATGCCAGGGCATAGTAGAGCGGGTCATCCACCACGCCGCCAAGCATGATGAGACGGCCAACAACGGCTGTCGTCATAGGGATCGTGCCAGCGTGCATGATTGGCAGGACGGTCGATGCAAACGTCATGCGGATGGCCAATACAACGATCAGCATGGCAAAGATGAAGACGTGCGAGGAAAACAGCGTTGATTCACTTGCCGTCGCATAATTGGCTATGCCAACCAAGGCAAAGCCAGCCCAGGTCATGCCACTCAGTATCTCGGTAAAGACGAAACGGCGGCGCCAGACGCGAATGTCGACGTCGGCGGGGTCGAGGGCTATGAAGCGTCGGCAGAGTTCCAGCAAAAGGACCTTGGCGGAAATCACAAGGACCAGCCAGAGTGCAGCCTCCAACGGGGTTGCCCAGAGCAAAGAAGCGATTGACAAGATGATCGAGAGCGCAGGCATGGTCGCCGCCGCCGCCATCTCATTGCGGACGAACATTCTCAGAAGTTCATACTCGAATTCCGGCTTGACGGCCGAACCGGAGGCAAGTTGGGCCCGTACCGCACGAATTTGTTCACTTGACCTCTGGCGGGCCTCGCGTCGCCCCCTGAGATGTGCGATGTCTTCGGATTTGACCGATGCGTTCATGCGGCTTCCAGGTCCCAGAAACGTAGAATTCGCAAAATTAATGTTCCAAAGTGCTCGCTTAAATTCGTTAACGCAACCGGTTCTAGTAAAGCCCTTGGTAAGAATAAATTCTCTTAAATTCATTAAGGGATCGTTTGCTAATTGGATCTCGACGGGAATGAAAATTGGATGAGGCTGCCTTTTCATTATCGTCGGAAACGTCATATCGTCAGCCTCTTCGGGTTGGCGGTTTTAGCATTGGGTTTGATTTTACGGTTTTTTATCCCAGTCGAGGGTGTCGAAAACGTGGAAGGGCGCGCGAAGATCCTCGATGGAGATAGTATTATTGTTGCCGGTCGCGAGGTGCGCATGCAAGGCATTGACGCGCCAGAAGGCCGTCAATACTGCCGTCGTAAAGGGCGTGATTGGGCCTGCGGACAGGAGGCGCGGAGGTTTTTAAAGCGGCTGATCGGGAAACAAGAGGTTTTTTGCAAAGGACTCGATATTGACAGGCACGACCGTTTGCTAGCCCTGTGCCAAACTGGTGGCCTTGATCTAAATAGGGAAATGGTGGCAAGAGGATTTGCGGTATCTTACGGGCGATATGAAACGGAAGAGCGAAGCGCCAGAAAGAACAAAACGGGGATATGGTCGAGCGAATTCGAGCGGCCGCGGGATTGGAGACGAGATAGAAACATAGGGCGATAACAGAAAATTGAATCGCCTGTAGCCGCGTCTGCCTTTCAGTTTTCAAGCAAAAGCGAATGGGTTTGGAAGGGAAGGGTTACGGAATATGAAGATTGTCGAGACGAATGCCGCACCCAACCCAAGGCGTGTGCGTATCTTCCTGGCGGAAAAGGGGATCGAGGTGCCCTACGAGCAATTTGCACTCAATATAGAGAATATCCGATCTGACCAATTCGCCAGCCTCAATCCAATGCGGCAAGTTCCGATTTTGGTGCTCGATGATGGCGAGTGCATTTGCGAGACGATGGCGATCTGCCGCTACTTCGAGGAGCTTCAGCCGGAGCCAAGGCTGTTTGGCGGGACAGCGTTGGAGAAGGCGCGGATTGAGATGTGGAACCGGCGCGCTGAACTCGGATTGTTCTTTGCCGTCGCACAGGCGTTTCGGCATTTGCATCCAAAGATGTCGGAGCGAGAGGTCCCGCAAGTTGCTGATTGGGGTGTCGCTAACAAGTCCAAGGCCATCGAACGGCTGGGTCTGCTCGATCAGCGTTTGCACGAGACCGAATTCGTCGCCGGAGATAGCTATTCGGTGGCCGACATTACGACCCTGGTCGCCGTTGATTTCATGGCGGCGGCGCGCATTGATCGGCCGGAGGAATTCGGCGGGGTGGTTCGTTGGTATGAGGAGGTTTCCACACGGCCCAGTGCAGGCGCCTGACGTATTTGCTATAAAATAAGAAGCAGTCTTTCACTCCGCCGCATGTTCCCTGGGGAACAGACGCTCTAGAGTGCCGGGCGCACCCTCCTACTACTGGGGTTTGGACAGGAAAAGATAATGAAGCTGACCATCGTCGGTTCGGGCGACGCGTTCGGCTCGGGCGGTCGCCTTCAGACGTGTTTTCACGTTGCTGCTGGTGACTTGAGCTTTTTGATTGATTGCGGAGCCACGAGCCTGATCGGCATGGCGCGGCAGGGGCTGGACCCAAGCCAAGTGGATGCAATCTTTATTTCGCACCTGCATGGTGATCATTTCGCCGGGCTCGTGTGGTGGATGCTGCACGCGCAACACGTCGTCAAACGCGAACGCTCTCTCATAGTTGTTGGACCCAGAGGTATTGAGGCTCGCTACCGGATGGCGGCTGAGGCTTTGTTTCC
>JAUWFF010000382.1 GCA_030607105.1 Filomicrobium sp. | reverse complement strand
CCAGCAAGCGATCTTCCCTCCGGACGCTTGCAGATCAGGACGCGGCCGTCGGTATCCACTAGCGCGGCTGCTGCAACCAAGGTGATAGGCAAGGCCTTTGGTGACTTCGTCGCAGTTTTGGAGCTCTGTGACGCTTTATGGCTCATGATGCTCTCCGCGCCAAGTAGACGGTTTCGCGCAGTTTCGTGAGCCCGCGTTTCTTAAGAGCCGTATTCTCTTCGATGACTTCATTGCTGGACAGGATCTGTAGGGCGTAGTGATCGCCGAGAAGCTCGCGTACACGGGCCTCTGGAAGGGAAAACGGCGGGCCTTTCATTTCCGTTTGATCGTATCCAAGCGAAACGATCACCGCGGGTACGTCGGGCAGTTTTTGCTTCAGCCATTTTGCGTACTGGGTCTGCATTGGGGGTGGCAATGCGACCAGGCTCGCGCGGTCGTAGATGGCCGAGACCGAGGCCAGGCGCTCCTCGGGCAAGGCAAAAAGATCACCGCACCAAATCTCATATGGGCCAGCGGACTTGATGATGAACTCGCCGTGCGCCTCTTCAGCTGGTGTCAAATTCTGGCTGTCCATGAACGCATCAACGGCCACTTCACTTAGTTCCACGCCGATGACCTTGTGTCCTCTTTTTGCGAGCCATTCCATATCGAGGCTTTTGCCGCACAGCGGCACGAAGACACACGCAGGCGGTTCGGCGCCAAGATTTGACCATTGGGCCTGCAATGCAGGGTGATAGGCTTCCCTGTGAAATCCAATGTTACTGTTTTGCCAGCGCTCGAGCCAGAACGAGGTTTCCATGAAATTGCCTTGAGTTAAGCGCCGGCCAGAACTGGTGGAGCTAGCTACGATAGTCCGCGTTGATCGAAATGTAGCGGTGAGTGAGGTCGCAGGTCCATACGTGGTCCTGGCCCGTGCCAACACCAACATCAACGCTGATTTCAATCTGGGGAGCTTTCATGTAGGTGGCCGCCGCGGCTTCATCGTAGTGCGGATCGCGCTCGCCCTGCTGGGCGACAAGGTGCTCACCGAAGTGTATCGCGACACGGTCGCGGTCAACGGCCTCGCCTGATTTTCCGATGGCCATTATGACCCGCCCCCAGTTGGGGTCTTCGCCGGCGATTGCGGTTTTAACCAAGGGCGAATTGGCGATCGCGAATGCGATCCGCCGGGCCGCGTGGTCGGTTTCGGCACCGTATACGGCAACCGTGACGAACTTCGTCAGGCCTTCACCGTCCTTGACGATCTGCTGGGCCAGATCACGCATGTTGTCACCGAGAGTGGTGGCGAAGTCAGCAAACTCCGGCGTTTCGGCGGATTTAAGAGGAGCAATCCCGCGGTTCGATGCATTGCCGGTGGCGAAGACGATGACGGTATCGCTTGTTGAGGTATCGCTATCGACGGTGATGCGATTGTAGGTGTCTTGCGCGTTTGAAAGCACCGCCTGTTGAAGCAGCGAGCGGTCTATTTTGGCATCTGTGAAGTGAAAGCCGAGCATCGTTGCCATGTCAGGTGCAATCATACCGGAGCCCTTGGCGATTCCAGCGACGGGAAGCGCGTGGGCGGATCGGGCGGCGAGCTTTGGATAGGTGTCGGTCGTCATGATGGCTTCGGCGGCTTCCAGCCATGCCGTACTCGAGGCGCCTTTCGCGAGGTTTTCCAAAAGGTGCGCGAATTTGCCGGTTTCGAGCGGTTCGCCGATGACGCCGGTTGAGGCGATGTAGACTTCCTCGGGCTGACAACCGACGGCTTGGGCGGCAGCTTCAGCGGTAATCCTAACGGCCTCCGCGCCGCGCTTGCCGGTAAATGCGTTGGCGTTGCCGGAATTGACTACGAGCGCCCGGGCGCGTCCATGTTTGAGCTGTTCGGCGCACCAGTCGACCGCGGCCGAGCGGGTTTTTGATTGTGTCAATACACCCGCGGCCACCGTGCCTGGTTCAAAGACGGCGAGTAACAGATCGCGCCGTCCCTGGTATTTGATTCCCGCCTCTACAGTCGCCAAGCGTACGCCGGGTATTTCCGGCATGACGGGCGACGTTTCAGGCGCAAAAGGTGAGACGGGGCCAATCATGCCCATCTTCCGTTCGTTGCGAAGTTCTACTTCTTATCTTCCGCGGCCTTTTCGGCGCCGGCCGGCTTAGCATCCTTTTGAGCATCCTGCATCTTCTTGAGCTGTTCGATGAACTGCTGCTGCTGAACAGCGGCCTTCTTCTGTTCTTCCTCGACCTGTTTTTGGATGCTGGCGTCAAGATATTCGATCTTCGCGCCATCGCGAAGCTGTTTGGCGACCGCCTGGGCCTTCTGGTGGATCATTCCATTGAGAATGCGGTCCTTCACCTCATCGAACTTGGGAAGCGGCTTCTTGCGTTTCTCCTCGACCAGGATCAAGTGCCATCCGAACCGGCTCTGTACAGGTTCGGAGACCTCATTGGGTTCGATCGCAAAGGCGGCTTGTTCAAATTGCGGGACCATCTGGCCGCGGGAGAAAAAGCCGAGCAGACCACCGTTGGCCTTGGTGCCGGGGTCCTTTGAGTGCTCCTTGGCCAATTCAGCGAATTCGCTGCCGCGATTGAGCTTTTCCTTGATGTCGCGGGCCTCTTCCTCGGTTCCGACCAGAATGTGGCGGGCTTTCACCTCTTCCTCCGGCTTCATGCCTTTTACGCGATCGT
>JAUWFF010000222.1 GCA_030607105.1 Filomicrobium sp. | reverse complement strand
GCCCAGAAGCTCATTTGCCCCCAAGGCAGCGAATAGCCCATGAACGCAGTCGCCATCATGGCAAGAAGAATGAAGACACCCAGTATCCAGAGAATTTCCCTGGGGGCGCGGTAGGAACCGTAGTAAAGGCCGCGGAATGTGTGGAGATAAGCGGCAAGGAAGAACATCGACGCGCCGACTGCGTGCATGGGCTGGAGGAGCCAGCCGTAATTTACATCACGGCGAATGCGTTCAACTGAATCAAAGGCTTCCTCGCCACTCGGGACGTAGTGCATCGCCAGCACGATTCCAGTAACGATCTGGGCGACGAGGCAGAACGTCAGGATGCCGCCGAAGGTCCACATGTAGTTGAGGTTGCGCGGCGTCGGGAATTCAATGAACTGATCGTGCATCAAACGTGGGAGTGGAAGGCGCTCGTCCCACCATTTGGCCGTCGCTGACTTCGGCTCATAGGAAGATTCGTGACTGGACATGAGATGCTCTCTTTTGCGTCAACCGATGCGGATCAAGCTGTCGGATACGAAGGAGTATGGCGGAATATCCAAGTTACGCGGCGCAGGACCTTTGCGGATCCGTCCGGAGGTGTCGTAGTGGGAACCGTGACAAGGGCAGAACCAGCCACCGTATTCTCCCTTAGTATCGGAAAGGCTCTGTCCTTTCGGGATACAGCCAAGGTGCGTACAGATGCCAATCATGACCAGCCATTTTTCGTGCCCAGCGAGCGTGCGATTTTCATCGGTGGCTGGACTGCCGGGATTGTTCTCATTGCGGGCGACAGGGTCGGGCAGATCGTCGACGGGCACTTTTTTTGCCTCTTCGACTTCAGCGGCCGTTCGGTGGCGGATGAAGACCGGTTTGCCGCGCCACATCACGGTGATGGCCTGCCCCTCTGTGATCGGCGACAGATCAATCTCGGTCGAGGCGAGAGCGAGAGCCCCGGCATCGGGGTTCATCTGATCCACGAACGGCCAGATGAGCGACGCTGCGCCGACGGCGGCAAATGCGCTCGCTGCAATAACCAGCACATCACGGCGTTCAGGATCTTCGACGTCTGCTGTCATCGCTTGGCCTCCTTAGGACGGCGTTGCATGCGACCGGCCTGATAAGATGAATGAAGCCCGTATTGGACCGCATAGCAACTCATAGTGGCGCATCACTTGGTCTGATTTCGTAGCAGTGCCTGATGGGTGCTACGGAAGAATTTCGCGGCGGGGTGCTGAGCATTACGAGCGTAATTTGCCACAGGTGTGGCATCGTTTGCTCCCTCTCTCAAGGGCGCGATTGGTATGAAACGCAGGGCAATTTGGCGCAGATCGAACGGTCATGGAATAGATGAACGGTATTTGTATGCGGCTGGCGCTCTATCAACCGGATATTCCACAGAATACCGGGACCATACTTCGCATGGCCTCGTGTCTTGGGGTTGGCGTTGAGATTATTGGACCTTGTGGGTTCAATCTTAGCGACCGGGCGCTGAGACGGGCCGGGCTTGACTATCTAGCTGCCGCGGAGTTGCAGAGACACATCAACTTCGCGGCTTTCGATGATTGGCGGCGCCGGGCGGGTTTGCGGCTGGTGCTGGCGACGACACGGGCGGGGCAGCCGTACACAGAGCTGCGCTACCGCCCAAGCGACGTCTTGATGCTCGGGCGAGAAAGCGCGGGCGTTCATGAAGATGTGCATCGCGTCGCCGATGAAGAGGTTCGGATCCCCATGCGGGAGGGTATGCGTTCGCTAAACGTAGCTCTGGCCGGTGCGATGATCGTTGGTGAAGCGCTGAGACAGACAGGCGGGCTGGTAGACTAACCGCCTCGGCACACCGCTTCCAACTTCCAGCCTGGGTCGCTGGCTCCCGGCTTAAAGACATGTCATGGGGACCTGGAGGAGAATTTTGCGTTGCAGCGAGGGAGGTCCTGGCCCTCCAGCAACCTGGCGAGCTTGGTGAGCATTGAACCCCTATCCTTTCATAGTTCTTTTCCGACCCGCGCTGTGGGACCAGTACTCCGGAGATGTGACGTGCCATTGCTTTCAGGCAGTCAACCTGCTTTAGGGGCGTTGTGACCGTCACTCGCTAGTTTTTTCAGGTCTAATTGGTCTTGAATTCCCCGCGCCGCTTGAACAGGTAAATCTGTGCCTCGAAGGAGAAGCCTCCCCTCCATGTCACGGTTCGGGCCAACATATCGACGGCAATGCGGTCGGACTGCACTTTAGCGGCGCGCGGTTGAGCCTTTCCAATCTCGGCGTAGCTATTATGGCGGAACAGCACGTGGGCCATCTCATGAACAATGATGAAGTCGTAGGCCTCGTTTGGCAGGGACAGCGAGAGACTATCGACAGTTGTTTGCGTTGTAGGCGTCTATTCCGCTGCCTCTCGGGCGAGGAAGCCGCCCGACTGACGCGCCCACAGTTCGGCATAGAGACCGCCTCGGGCGATCAGTTCGTCATGTGAACCGTCCTCGACGATGGAGCCTTCGTCCATGATGACCAACCGGTCCATTGCGGCGATAGTCGATAGCCGGTGTGCAATCGCAATCACGGTCTTGCCGCCCATCAACTCGGTCAGGCTGTCCTGGATTGCGGCTTCGACCTCTGAATCCAATGCACTTGTGGCCTCGTCAAGGATCAGAATCGGCGCGTTCTTCAGAAGCACGCGAGCGATAGCGATACGCTGGCGTTGGCCTCCTGACAGTTTGACGCCGCGCTCACCGACATGGGCCTCATAGGCTTTACGGCCCTGTGGGTCCTCCAACTCCAAAATGAAGTCATGGGCGTGAGCACGCTTTGCTGCTGACATGGCTTCTATCGGCATCGCTTCCGGGCGACCATAAACGATATTCTCCATCACTGAACGATGTAGGAGCGAGGTGTCCTGAGTGACCATGCCAATCTGGGCGCGCAGCGACTCCTGTGTGACCTCGGCGATGTCCTGGCCGTCGATCAGGATTTTGCCGTTCTCCAAATCGTAGAATCGGAGCAGCAGGTTGACCAAGGTGGATTTGCCCGCGCCGGATCGACCGACCAATCCAACCTTCTCACCCGGTTTGATGGTCAATGAGAGGTCATCGATAACGCCGCCCTGCTTGCCATAGTGGAACCGGACATTCTGTAGTTCGATGCGGCCATCGGGTACGACAAGCGGTCTGGCGCCTGGCGCATTGACGACAGTCTGTTCGCGCGCCAGCGTTCCAATTCCGTCCTGAACGACACCGATGTGCTCGAAAAGCCCGGCCACTTCCCACATGATCCAATGCGACATACCCTGCAGGCGCAGGACGAGCCCAACAGTTAGGGCCATTGCACCCGCGCTGACGGCACCTTGCGTCCACAGCCAAATGCCAAGCGCGGTAATGGAGCTCAACAACAAAGCGTTCAGCATGTTCAGGGTGACCGTGAGGTAGGTGACTAGGCGCATCTGCCTGTTCACCGTATTGAGAAAGCCGGCCATGCTATCGCGAGCATAGGAATCCTCGCGTTCAGCGTGGGCGAACATCTTGACCGTCTGGATGTTGGTGTAACTGTCCACGATGCGTCCGGTCATGATCGAGCGGGCATCTGACTGTTCCGTCGAGATTGCCTTGAGACGCGGGACAAAGAAGCGCATGGCGGCCAGATAACCCGTAAGCCACAGGAGCATCGGTAGGACAAGCCGGGGGTCAGTGGCCGCGAACGCAATCAAGGCGCCGGTGAAATAGACGCTGACGTAGAGCAGAACCTCGGCCAGCGTCAGGACAAACTCGCGGACAGCCAGTGAGGTTTGCATGACCTTCGTGGCGATGCGGCCGGCGAAATCGTCCTGAAAGAAGCCAAGCGACTGGCGCAGAACGTAACGGTGGGCCTGCCAGCGCGTGCGCATTGCTAGGTTGCCCATCAGTCCCTGGTGAATGACGGCTTCGTAGAAGAATTTCAGGATCGGTAGGATCACCAGAACAAGGACGGCCATACCTGTGAGGAAGCCGCCGTGATCGTTCCAGAACGTCGCCGGGTCAGCCTTCGCCAGCCAATCGACAAGGCTGCCGAGAACCGCGAACAA
>JAUWFF010000386.1 GCA_030607105.1 Filomicrobium sp. | reverse complement strand
GTCATGAGCTGGGAGTGGGGGCATATCGTGCGTTCTAGTGGGGGGATGGACCTTACGTTCATTGTGCATGCGCTGACCGTCAGCGCTGCCATCCTCGTGGCGATGTCTGGCTCAGTCGAACTTGCGCTGGGTATCCTGGTGGCGGGAGGCATCACGCTTGTCGTGCTCAATTCCGATGACGGGCCGGGGGTCTCGGTGCTTGGTGCGCTGTATGTTGGAATTCCAGCTATTGCATTGATTTGTTTGAGAAGTTCGCAGCCCTACGGCTTGACGGCCGTGATGTTCATCTTTGCCGTCGTGTGGGCCGGGGACATCGCCGCATTTCTGGGGGGGCGCCAGATTGGCGGAATCAAGCTTTATCCCAGTGTTTCCCCGAACAAGACATGGGCGGGGCTGGTGAGCGCAGTCGTTGCATCGATCCTGGTGGGTGCCGTGTTCTGGTCCTTTTTGGGGGACGCACCGTTGCTATATCTATTAGTATGTGCGGCCGGACTTGGTGTCGTGGCACAGCTTGGTGACCTCGCAGAATCCGCCTTGAAGCGATTGTTCCGTGTAAAGAACTCTAGTGATCTAATCCCGGGTCACGGCGGGTTCATGGATCGTATGGACGGGATTGTCGCGGCGGCCTGTGTCGCTCTTGCTGTTGGTCTGTTGATCAATTCTGACGCGCCGGCGCGGGCTTTACTGTATGGAAGCTGAGCGCGGGTTTGGCGCTCTTTGTTTAGCGGCCATAGTGCCCTGGAGGTCTTTGAGTTGATGCAACGGACCGTGGAGACTGCACATCAGGCGCCACAGCGTCCGAAACCGGACCTAGGGAGAGTTCCAAAGCGAGTCACCGTGCTTGGTGCGACCGGCTCGATTGGCGCCAGCACGCTGGACATGGTTGCACGAAATGGCGGAACTATCGAGGTTGTCGCCGTTACCGCACATACCAACGTTAAAAGCCTGGCTGATTGTGCGCGCCAGTGTCGGGCCGACCGGGCCGTGATCGGCGATCCGGAGCTCTATGGGCAGCTCAAGGACGCCCTTTCGGGGTCTGAGGTTGAGCCTGCCGCGGGGGTCGATGCGTTGATCGAGGCTGCTCAGATGCCGGTTGACTGCACAATCGCGGCGATTGTCGGGGCGGCCGGCTTGAAACCCACCATTGCGGCGGTCCG
The DNA here is from genome assembly GCA_030607105.1 of Filomicrobium sp. Classification (GTDB taxonomy): domain Bacteria; phylum Pseudomonadota; class Alphaproteobacteria; order Rhizobiales; family Hyphomicrobiaceae; genus Filomicrobium. The sequence goes on along the minus strand of JAUWFF010000386.1, from coordinate 1,490 downwards.
CGGTGGCGGCCGGCTGGCCTTGGCCAACAAGGAGTGCCTGGTCTCGGCGGGTGATGTGTTCATGCAGGAAGTTGCACGGGCGGGTTGTGAGCTTGTGCCTGTTGACAGTGAGCATTCAGCGGCCTTTCAGATCCTGCAGGAGGCGGACGCTGAAAGTATCGAAAAGATCACGTTGACGGCCTCTGGAGGCCCGTTCCGGGAGTGGTCGCTTGAGCGCATCCAAAATGCCACCCGTGAACAGGCTCTGAACCACCCTAACTGGTCCATGGGGGCGAAGATAACGGTCGATTCCGCGACAATGATGAATAAAGGCCTTGAACTCATCGAGGCGCTTCATTTGTTCTCAGTGGAGACGGATAAGTTGGGGATGCTGGTTCATCCACAGTCGATCGTTCACTGCCTGGTTTCGTTTGTTGATGGGACGGTTCTGGCGCAGTTGGCGGAACCTGATATGCGGACGCCGATCGCCGTTGCCCTATCGTGGCCGCGTCGCATGGCCGCGCCGACGAAAAAGCTCGACCTTGCAGAGGTTTCGCAGCTTACTTTTGAAGCTGCGGATGAAGTTCGTTTTCCCGCGATTCGGGTGGCGCGGGAGGCCATGGAGCGGGGCGGAACGGCGCCCGCAGTGCTGAATGCGGCGAACGAAATCGCCGTTGCCGCATTCCTTGCGGGTCGGATAAAGGTGCCTGATATTGCCGCATTGGTGGGTGAAACCCTCAACCGCTCTGAAGGACGCGGGCTTGTCACAGAAGCGTCCTGCATTGACAGTGTGCTGGATTGTGACGCAAACGCCCGTCTTATCGCCCAGGAGCTCCTCACCGACGGCGACATTGTCGCCTGAACGGCAAGGCCAGGGCTCTTAGCAAATTCGCTTTGATGCGGTAGCTGTTTCGAGGTCAGTTAGGGAGTATTAGCCGAAATTGATTTGGCCTCGCGTTGCGGTTTCAGGAGCCTATTCGGCGCGCTGCCTGTGCACGCGTTGTGACGACAAAGGATACGGAACGGATGGAAATCATTGCCCAGTTCGCCAACAATCTGTCTGGTGCTCTCCTGGTAATTGCCGGGTTCCTATTTGCGCTGACGGTTGTGGTGTTCGTCCATGAGATGGGCCATTTCCTAGTCGCGCGCTGGTGCGGCGTGACGGTAACGACGTTTTCAATCGGTTTCGGCAAGGAAATCGGGGCTTTTGTTGACAAGCACGGGACTCGTTGGCGGTTCGCTTGGATTCCGCTTGGCGGATACGTGAAGTTCCTCGATGACGAGAACGCTGCGAGCGTTCCTGATCGAGCCGCGCTTGAGCAGATGGATGAAGCCCAGCGCAAGGGGGCTTTCCAGTTGAAGCCGGTGTGGCAGCGAGCGGCCGTGGTGGCGGCCGGCCCGTTGGCGAACTTCATTCTGGCGATAGTTATTTTTGCCGGCATGGTCTGGTGGATGGGGGTTAATCGGGTCGAGCCGCGGGCCGACTACATTGAGCCGGGAAGCCCTGCTGC
>JAUWFF010000276.1 GCA_030607105.1 Filomicrobium sp. | reverse complement strand
GAGCACGTTTGTGAAGATGCGCGAAAGGGGCGGCTGGCCGCTGGTGCGGGTGGGGCCCAAATTGAAAGTTGGAGATCGTGGAAACGATGTCCGAGACCTCAGGCAGAGGCTTGCGGCTTCCGGCGAGTTACCGTTGTCGCGTAGCGCTGGTGACGAATTTGATGCGGACTTGCAGGTTGCCGTAAAACTGTTTCAGAGACGCCATGGCCTGGCGACAACCGGGACCGTGAGCCGGCGGACCCAATTGGCGATGAATGTGCCGGTTGAGACGCGCATTCGGCAGCTTCAGGTCAATCTGGAGCGGTGGCGCTGGTTTGCCCTACCACAGGGCGGACCGCGTTGGATTATCAATACCGCTGCCCAGCGAATTTTCGTACAGCAACGAACGGCTGAGACGCGCGAGGTCCGCATTGTTGCGACACATGCCTGCCAGGATGCCGCTGCATTCGACACGGCAGTCGACAGCCTCACGTTCTATCCTGAATACCGGTTGTCTGAGGAGGCTGCGGCAAGGGCCGTACTACCGCTTCTTAAAAAGAACCCCGGCGTGCTTGGAGAGAGCATCAAGGTGGAGCCGAGACAAGCACTCCGAGCCGTACCCAATGTGTTCCGACCCGACTGGATCGACTGGAAGACCTACAGCGAATCCGATTTTCCGTTCCACGTGACCATTGAGCCGGGACCAGCAAATCCTCTCGGTTCGTTCAAGATTTCGCTTGGCGAAATTGATGACATCTCGATTCACGGCAAACCCAGGACAAAGCTGCCTTTCCGGCAAGGCCTGTCCTGCGTAGCGTTACGCCGAAGTGAAATGGACCTCAAGGCTCTCGTGCCGGAACTTGAAAACGAATCCCCGCAGTACCGGAAAGGTGAAACCGCGAACCATGTTCCGCGTGAAATTGATCTGCGGCAACGTCCGTCAGTCGTCTTCATCTACGCGACGATCTGGCTGGACGCCGGCGGTGAACTTGTCTTTGGGCCGGACCCCCTAGGCAAGGACGCCAAGCTCAACCGCCTTCTCTAATGATCGCAAGACGACATATGCGGATCGACACATTCTCTTCTAGCTGGAGTGCCAATTTGCGAAAGTGTGTTCTATTGGGTTTGTTTGTCCTAGCGTGGTCACAAGTGGCCATGGCGCAGGGTGACACCATCGCCGAGATCCGCAAACGCGGACATCTCAACTGCGGGGTGAGCCAAGGTATCGAAGGGTTCTCGTCGCGCAATGAAGCGGATGAATGGTCCGGGTTCGACGTTGACTTGTGCCGCGCGATGGCGGCGGCAATCTTCGGCAAAGGTGGCAAGTCAAAGTTCATACCGCTGTCCGCCGAACAGCGCTTTGATGCTTTGCGGGAAAAGCAGATCGACATCTTGTCGCGCAATACCACCTGGACGATGAAGCGCGATATTGAACTGGGCCTTGCGTTTCCGGCTATTGTCTATTTCGACGGCCAGGGCTTCATGCTTCCGGCGAGCCTCGTTGTCGACTCGCTTGCGCAATTGTCGGGCGCGAAGATCTGTATTCTGTCCGGCACGACGGCGGAAACCAACATCCGAGCTTACTTTGAACTTGAGAAGCTTGACTACTCGCTCGTTGCTTCGGCTACCCGAGCTGAAATGCTGTCGCGGTACGAGAATGGTGAATGCGACGTTGTCTCGGCCGACCGCTCCGCGCTTCATGGTGACCGCCTACGCATGAAGGAGCCGGCCAACCACGTTGTTATGTCGGACATCATATCCAAGGAGCCGCTCGGCCCCGTCGTCAGAGATGGTGATCGGGCCCTGCAGGACGTCGTACGGTGGACCGTCAGCTTGCTCGTCACCGCGGAGGAAGCACAACTGCAGCGGGCATTGATCACCAATTCCGATGCGGCGTTATCCGAACTCCAAGAGCTGCTCTTGCAGCGTTCGGGGGGGCTCAGCAGCAAGCTTGGCCTGAGTGAAAGCTGGGCGCGCGATGTTATCGGCGCAACCGGCCATTACGGTGAGATTTACGACAGAAACCTAGGGCCGAAGAGTCCGCTTGGGATCCCTAGAGGAAACAATGCCTTGTGGTACGATGGCGGCCTTCTGTACGCGCCGCCCATGCGGTGATCGAGCCTTCCCACAAATTAGGGACAAGGCACCCATTAGCGCATAGTAGCTAGTTCCCGCGCTCGTTCGGCCTATGTGTGACCTCGCTGGGATTTCGCGGTTCAAAAAGCATCTCTTGTGACCGTTTCCGCCCCTGCGCGAAAGCCCATGTTTTTTTGGTTGTTTGGCTGGGGAACCTGGATTCGAACGAGGACTAACGGAGTCAGAGGACGATCTGCGCCTCTGAACTTTCTTAGATTCAGTTAGTTAGGGGGGTGCCCGTTGCAACTCACGACCCTCCGTTCAGAACAGTGCCGCACTATCTCCCGCAAATTTCACGAATTGGTCTCGGCATATTCCTCACCATTCACCGTCTTGGGTTGTACTGCCCAAGATTCGCAGTCGAATGAAGGGCGTGTTGAATCAACTGCTATTCCGGCTCTACTGCCGAAAGCGCTGCACCCAGGGCTCAATTAGTTGGTGGCAGAGTCAGAATGCGGTGGGCCGACGCCGCAGAAAGGCTCTCGCTTTATGTCTACGCTTGGAGTGGCAGCGATGCACGAATGACCGACCACCAAGTCGCCCATTGACCCACAGCAGATTTTACCGGTGCCCAACTGCGGCGCCAGCGCGAGTTCCCTTTAGCGCGCCCACGCCGCGAGGTGCTTCTTTAAAAACCCTGACGTCCTCATGTTGGCATCCTTGGCAGCCAGATCGTCGGCGAAGGTTCGCACGCTTGGCGGGCGAAAGTCGAAACCCCGCCCAACACCAGGATAGATGATCAGCGTTACGTCGAGCCCCTTCGCCTTCATCGCGCTGACCGCCGTCTCGATCGAGCGCCGCCGCTGGTATTGCTCGAACTCGCCGATGAAGATCATCGCCGGAACGGTCAGCACTTCGGCCTCCGATGAGAACCGGTAAACCTGATCGGGCTCGGCGGCGTTAGGGTTCTGCCAGTGCGGGTAAGAGGAGACGTAACACGCGATCTGCTTCTCTTGCCCTCCGTGGGTTACCGCCGCCTTCAGCGTGTAGTAGCCGCCGCGGGTATGGCTCACGACGCAAGCCTTTGTCGAAGATACATCCTCAAGGCCGAGCAAGTAGTCGAGTCCCGCCGCCACGTCAGTCTCGGTTTCCGGCAGATGCTCAATCGGCAGCGTATCAATGAAGCGAGCGGTGTAGACGTCGGGCGCCAGCACGACGAAACCGCGCGCCGCGATCCGCTTTGCAAGCCGCTTCACGAGATCGTCAAGCCCCCGTCGCCCGTGCTGGAAAAGGACCGCCGGATGGCGCCCATCGTCAGCCGGCCTGTAGACGATGGCCGGCACCTCCGTCCCGTCCGCCGGATTGACGTAGCTGACGGCACGTTCGCGGACCTCGAAGTTCTCCGGCGCGTCAAGCCACCCGTTTTCGTACCAGGCGTTAGACCACCAGAACTTTTGCGCCACTGGACGACGGTTGACCGGCGCTTCG
>JAUWFF010000200.1 GCA_030607105.1 Filomicrobium sp. | reverse complement strand
GGATTAGCCATCGCGAAGATAATCGGGCTGTCCCCCATGCTGGCGACCATCTCGCCGCTCACGATACCTCCAGCGGAAAGGCCGAGAAAGATATCGGCACCCTTGATGGCCTCTGCGAGCGTCCGCATCTTTGTCTCCCGTGCGAACGGCTCTTTGTATCGGTCCATCAGCTCTTTGCGGCCCTTGTAGACGACACCCTCGATGTCAGCGACCGTCAAATTATCCCTATTAAGCCCGATGGTGGTGAGCAGAGTCAGGCAAGCTAGTGCCGCCGCCCCGGCGCCGCTGCAAACCATCTTGACCTCGCTGAGATCCTTGCCGACAACCTTGAGCGCGTTGAGGATGCCCGCTGCGACCACGATTGCCGTCCCGTGCTGATCATCGTGGAACACCGGGATATCGAGCAGCTCCTTTAGCTGTTCTTCGATGATGAAACAGTCGGGTGCCTTGATGTCTTCCAGATTGATACCGCCAAAGCTAGGCCCGAGATAGCGCACGGCCTCGACAAAAGCGGCAGGGTCTTCCGTCGACACCAGCAGGTCCATGCCATCGATATCCGCGAAACGCTTGAACAGCGCGCCCTTGCCCTCCATAACCGGCTTGGCCGCCAAGGCACCGAGATTGCCGAGCCCAAGAATCGCCGTACCATTTGAGACTATAGCTACGAGGTTGCCCTTATTGGTGTAGTCGTAAGCCGCGGTTGGGTCTTCCGCAATGGCTTTCACGGGCACCGCGACACCGGGCGAATAGGCAAGCGACAGGTCCCGTTGGGTTGTCAGCGGTTTTGTCGGCGTAATTTCCAGCTTGCCGGGCTTGCCCTGCGAGTGGAACTGGAGAGCTTCTTGGGGTGTGAATCGCGCTTCCGTCAAGCGACCGGGCTGGGACATGAGTGTGGTCCAAGGGAGGGATTTGATTGGATAGCCCCGCCGCGGCGGGGCCGGCAGCGGGGCGCGTCGGTTCCACGATATTGTGCATCGCCATTGCACACAACAGAGCTGTTTGCCTAGGCCATTAGCGGGCGTTTCCACGTTTTGGCGGTTGACAGCGTCGACAATGGGGGTTTTCGGCCAGGATGCTCGCGCGCTATGGCTTGCGAAAACCAAGACGATCGCGGCGGAGGACCGGCATTCCCTCGTAACGGTCACAGGTCACGCCCCGGTGGGAGCGCATGTCGCGAAACAACGACAAAGATCAGGACAAAGGCGCAAAGAAGCATCTGGCGGCCAAGGCGGCCGCCGGTGCCACGCCCTCCATGGCGCAGTATCTGGAGATCAAGGCGGCTAATCCCGACAGCCTACTGTGGTACCGTATGGGCGACTTTTATGAGCTGTTCTTTGAGGACGCCGTGACCGCGGCGGCGGCGCTGAGCATTGTCCTCACCAAGCGCGGCAAGCACCTGGGCGAGGATATTCCCATGTGCGGCGTTCCGGTGGTTCGGGCCGATGAATATCTGGAGCGTCTCATTCGCCAGGGCTATCGGGTTGCTGTCTGCGAGCAGTTGGAGGACCCCGCCGAAGCAAGGAAGCGGGGCGCAAAGGCTGTTGTCCACCGTGATGTCGTAAGACTGGTGACCCCCGGCACCTTGACCGAGGAAACGCTTCTCGAACCCAACGCCCGTAACTATCTCACTGCCGTCTTCCCTGCCCCGGATGCGGGCGTGGCGCCCGCCGGGGAGCGCAAGATCGCGCTCGCCTCACTGGATATCTCAACCGGTGAGTTTGAAATCGGCACCACCCTGCAAGTCGACTTGCCAGGCGAACTCGCTCGTCTTGCCCCGCGGGAAATGCTCACCCCCGACAGCGCTGCAACCGATCAGCTGTTTGAGCGGGCTCTTGCGATTTCTCCAGCCGCCCGAACACCGCTGCCAGCCGCCCATTACGACAGCCGCTCCGGCGAACGCGACTTGAAATCCCGTCTTGGTGTCGGCGACCTCAAGGCCTTTGGCGAATTCTCGCGGCCTGAACTCGCCGCCGTTGCCGGTCTCCTGAAGTACGTCGACCTCACCCAGATTGGAAAGAAGCCGGTCATCCGTCCGCCGCGCCGGTCTGCTGGTGAGGCGATCTTGCTGATTGATCCGGCAAGCCGCGCCAGTCTCGAATTGACGCGCTCGGCGTCTGGTGAGCGCAAGGGTAGTTTGCTGTCCGCCGTAGACCGCACGGTCACGGGAGCCGGCTCTCGCGAACTGGCGGGGCGGTTGGCAAGTCCGCTCTGCGATATCCCGCCCATCAATGCGCGCCTTGACGCGGTGTCCTACTTGCTGTGTGAGCCCGCCCTTCGCGAGGACGTACGGTCGGCTCTGAGCGGCGCGCCCGATATCGCCCGCGCCGTATCCCGTCTTTCGTTCGGGCGCGGTTCGCCACGTGACCTGGGCTTCGTTCGCGATGGGCTCAATGCCGCGGCAAAGTGTGCGGGCCTGCTCGCCGATAGCACCCGCGCGATGAGTCTTCCAGGAGAAATGGGCCTGCCAAGTGAACTGGCTGACATCATCGAGAGCTTGAGCGCGGCCACGGGCCCGTTGTTGGAGGAACTGGTGCGGGCCCTGGCGGATGAGCTGCCCGTCAACCGCCGCGATGGCGGCTTCGTGCGTACCGGTTACCTTGCCGGACTTGATGAAGCGCGGCGCTTGAAGGAGCACGCGCGCCAGGTACTTGCCGAGCTGGAAACCCGATACCGCGATGAGACCGGTGTGAAGACGCTCAAGGTGCGCCAGAACAACATCCTCGGATACTTCATAGAAGTAACCCAGGCGAACGCCCTCCCGCTGACTGCTGCCCCCCACGACAAGGTATTCCGTCATCGCCAGACGATGGCCAACGCCATGCGCTTTGTCACCGATGAACTCGTCAAGACGGAGGGCCGTGTGGCCACCGCCGGAGAACGCGCACTTTCCCTCGAACAGGATATCTTCAACGGCCTTGCCCGTCGAATCGGTGAGGCCGAGCAGGACCTATGCAATATTGCCGCGGCCCTGGCTGATCTCGATGTCACCGCGGCCCTTTCCGAGTTGGCCGAGAGAGAGGATTATACCCGCCCGCAGCTGAGTAACGACCAGTCGTTTGAAATCCGAGGCGGTCGTCATCCCGTTGTCGAGCAGGCTCTGAAGGCCGCTCGCGAAGGCCCGTTCATAGAAAACGATTGCCTGCTCGGCCTCGCCGATGACGAAAAGTATACTCAGTCGGACGAAACAGATGCCTCAAGGCTTCCGGTGTTTGAACACAGTCGCGCCGCACGCATCTGGCTGGTGACGGGTCCCAACATGGCGGGCAAATCAACATTTCTGCGCCAGAACGCGCTGATATGCCTGCTCGCTCAGATGGGATCGTTCGTGCCCGCACAAAAAGCCGCGATCGGTGTCGTTGACCGCCTGTTTTCACGCGTCGGCGCCTCCGACGATCTGGCGCGCGGGCGCTCCACATTCATGGTCGAAATGGTGGAAACGGCCGCGATCCTTAATCAGGCCACCGACCGCTCGCTGGTTATTCTTGACGAGATTGGGCGTGGTACGGCGACATTCGATGGTCTGTCCATCGCTTGGGCGTGCGTCGAGTATCTGCATGAAGTGCGCCGCAGCCGCACGCTATTTGCCACCCACTATCACGAGCTGACCGCGCTGGCAGACCGCTTGACCGAAGTCGCCAACGTCACCATTGACGTTAAGGAATGGCGTGACGAAATCATCTTCCTGCACAAGGTGAAACAGGGCGCGGCTGACCGTTCGTACGGTATTCAGGTGGCGAAACTCGCCGGGCTGCCCGCCGATGTGATATCGCGGTCCAGTGAGGTGCTGAGATTGCTGGAGGATGCTGATCGCAATCAATCGAGCGCGCCTGATATGTTGCTGGACGAGTTGCCGCTGTTTGCGGCAGCCCGGCCCGAAAATCCGATGATCGCGGCAAGCGAGCCATCCGTGGTCGAAACAGAGCTGGCGATCATCAATCCGGATGAATTGACACCCAAAGCGGCTCTCGACGCGCTCTATCGCCTCAAGTCGCTGATGCCGGAAGATAATGACTAGAACCCGATTGAATGGCCGCACCGCGAGCCGTGGAGCAAATAAACAATGGATAGCCTCGCCCCAGGTGCTGCACCGAGAATGCTGAATGTCCTACGGCCCGCCGACCCGCAGCCGCCATCACGCTATATCGATCCCGAGGACCTGAAGCGGGAGCTCACAGAGCTTG
>JAUWFF010000294.1 GCA_030607105.1 Filomicrobium sp. | reverse complement strand
GCCTGCTTTGACGCCGCCAGCCTCACGTCATTGTCCTTCCCGGCATGCCGCGGCCGTGGTCTGAATTTGGAGTTGAGAGTAGGGATACCTCTACGGACTGTTTCAAGGAAGGAGCACTGGAGCGGTGTGACTTATCGTAGCTATCGCGTTTGAAGGCGCAGCCTCGAATAACGAGGCGGACCAGTAGACTTATTCGCTGTCTAGGCTCTGGTTGTTCGTGATCAACACGGTTTCACACATGAATCTGCCCCATACCATCACGCTTCAAACCTGCCCATCTTAAGCGTCCACCGACAAGTAAAGGAAGCTGTTGACGTGGGTCAATGACGTGGGTTCTTTGAGCGTATTCGCTCGCCCATGCTTCGACTCCGGGAAAGCATCAATGCGAGATATTCGCGACCTTTCAACCGCCAAGGAAGCGGCGCTATTTGCAAGTCTGCCGGATGATTTGGCGGAGACGCTCTTTCAACGTGCCACAGTTTGCGCGTGCAGACGGGGCGAGACGCTCTTTGTTCAAGGCGACGTCGCCAAGACCGTGTTCGTTGTTCTTGAAGGATGGGTCAAGTTGTTTCGGATCACGCCGACGGGCGCGGAGGCCGTTGTCGGCGTCTTCACCCGGGGACGCAGCTTCGGAGAAGCCGCCGCCTTCCAGGGCGATGCGTATCCTGTTACAGCCGAAGCTGTCACCGACTGTAGGCTCCTTCAGGTCCATTCATGCATATTGCTCAACATGATGAAAGAACGGCCGGAACTCTGCCTCGCGATGCTGAGTGCAACATTCAGGCACCTGCATTCCTTGGTCGCACAACTGGAACAGCTCAAGGCCCATACCGGGGGGCAACGCGTGGCCGAGTTTTTGCTCGAGCTGTGCACCGTCGATACGGGCTCGTGCATATTGACGCTGCCCTACGACAAAACTCTGATTGCAGGGCGGCTCGGCATGCAGCCTCAGAGTCTGTCGCGGTCTTTCAACCGGCTGCGGGAGATCGGTGTGACCATCGCACAGAACCAAGCGGCGATCGCCGATGTTGAGCTTCTTCGCGATTACGTCCTGAGGGATCGCAGCACACCGGTCTGCCCCCAGAAACGTGGTCCTTCCTGATGTATGGCTATAGGCCTGATGGAGGACTGGTCTTGTTGATGAGCGGTCAGCCTGGTGATTGGGGGGCTTAGGCGTGAGAGCCGGCAAATCTGCATTTCGGAACGGCGGCCATGTTTGAAGAGGTCAATGCATTTCGGGCGTGTTGATCAGGGCACTGTCGCCGCACCGGCAATTGGCAGAGTGCCGAAACGGTAAATCCGCCCTGTATAATCCGCTCCGATGACGGCGATATCGCCAATCGTCGATGTGAAATCGGCGACCGCATCGACAAGAGACACCGCGAACGCGGTCGAGAGCGCATCGGCCATTTCGGCTGTCGGTGCGAATACCGACAGGCTCTTCCAATGGTTGGGGCTTTCGCCTGTGCGCGGATCGAACAGGTGGTGCCGGTCAGCCGATTGGTCAAAGATCAGCGTATGCGGTTCACTTGTCGCTATGGCGACTTCGGCGACAGCTACAACGGCCTTCGCCGAGGGAATTCCAATAGGGCGTCTGGTTCGGCCCGGTAAGCGCAGTTCGCCCGCATTGATCACGACGTCGTCCAGGCCGTAGCGATGGAGGATCTCGGTCACACGGTCGGCGATTGTACCTTGGGCGATCCCGTTGAGCGTCAGGGCTGCGGCTGCAGGCAAAGTGACCTGGGCAGGAGACACATCGATCTTGGTGCCGACAGTGGACATGGCGGCCTTCAAATCGGCGTTCTTGGCAGCGGCCTGCCACAAGGGCTGCACTGTCGGATCGAACGCACCTTCTGTGCGCCGCCGCCAGTCCTGTGCTGCACGCAGAACGTCCACTAAGTCGCGCGATGGTGCCAGAAGGATGCCCTTCGAATTGAGACGAGAGAGTTCAGAGCCCGCTCGATGGAGGCTGAAGATCATTTCCAGCCGTTCGATCTCCTGGGCCGCTGCTGTCATTGCAACCTTTGCGGTGTCCTGATCGACGCCATAAAGAGCGATGCGGGCTTCTCCGCCCATAGCCGAGCCACGCCATTGAAACACGGGTTTACTGCCGCGGGACATTATGCCTGCGCCCAAACAGCCAACGACACCGGTCGCGCCGGCTGAAATGAGTAGCTGCCTGCGTGTCAGTTTCATCGGCCATCTCCCGACGAGGTGTTGAGGGATGCTGCCGGTGCAGGCGCAATGTGGTTGCCCCCAGATCGGCGGGCGTCGCGCTGCTTGAGAACGGTACACTGTGTTTCGTCCGAGAGAATGACCTGGCAGCGCAGACAGAGGACGCATTCATTCGCGTTGATCCGGCCAAGCGGATCGATTGCACCGACCGTGCATTGGGTTTCGCAGAAGCGGCATTCGCGGCCGCATTGGGGGCGGCGGGTGAGCCAATCGAACAACTTGAGCTTGGCGGGAATGGCAAGGGCTGCGCCGAGCGGGCATAGATAGCGGCAGTAGAACCGCTCAATGAAAAGACCCGCAACCAACAGAGCGATGACAAACAGCACGAACGGCCAAGCGCGCATGAAACGCATCGACATCGCGGTCTTGAACGGTTCGACCTCGGCGAGGATTAGCGTTTTCTCCATCGAATAGAATGACAGTCCGACGATCACGAGGAAGAGCGCGTATTTGATCGCCCATAGCCGTTCCTGAATCACAAAGGGAACCTCGATCTGCTTCACGCCGAGACGTTTTGCGCCTTCGTTCATCAACTCCTGCAAGGCTCCGAACGGACACAGCCACCCGCAATAGACGCCGCGTCCCCAGAATAGGAGGCCGAGTGCGAGGAAGCTCCAAAGGAGGAAGACCACCGGTTCGATCAAGAAGGTCTCCCAACGAAAGCCGGTGAGGAGAGACTGGATAAAGAAGACCACGTGTACGACCGAGAGCTGGCCGCCGGCGATCCAGCCTAGCCACACCAAGGTAACCAGGAGAAAGGCCGTTCGTCCCCACTGCCAAAGGCGAGGTCTGCGGGCAATGGGCTCTTGAACAAACAGCGTCGCGCCGACGACCAGGATCATCAAAATGACGCCGACTATGATGGGACGTTTGCGCTCCCATGCGGATTTCCACAGCGGGTCTGTCCCGGCAATCTCGGTCTTGGCAGCAGCAAGTTTGTAGGCCGATGGTAGCGAATATTCCAGAGCAATGGGGATTGAGGACACCGTACCGTCTTGCCGCTTGCGCTCCGCTGTCACTTCGATGCGGAAGGGCTCGGTTGGCTCAAAACCTGTCTGCGAGGGTAACCGAAAAACGCTGAGTTCCTTCAGTTTCGGCGCATCCTCGGGCGCAAGCCGGTCAACGCGCAGATAGTCCTCCTTTTTCAGGCGGATTGTGTGCGGACCCTGGATGATCTCAATGCGGTCGAACACGCCTTGGCTGC
>JAUWFF010000248.1 GCA_030607105.1 Filomicrobium sp. | reverse complement strand
GAAGCGCAAAAGGGAGGAATTTTGATGCTTCAACGTAGTGGACGAATGCTGGGGCTGGCCCTCGGTGTCACGGGCGCAGCAGCGTTCGTTGCAGGGCTCGGTTCGGCGGCAGTCGCAGAATGGAAGCCGAAAAAGCCCGTCGAATTCGTTGTGATGGCTGGCAAGGGCGGCGGCGCCGACAAAGCCGTGCGCTTGATGCAGTCGATCATCGCAAAAGAGAAACTTGCGTCCGTACCAGTTGTTCCGGTCAACAAGCCCGGCGGTTCCGGTGCAGAAGCTCTCGTCTACATGAAGGGCAAGAAGGGTGACGATCACACGATCATGTTCACCCTGAACTCCTTCTACACTACTCCGCTTCGTCAGAAGAAGCTTGGTATCGACGTGACGAACTTCACGCCTGTCATGCGCATGGCTGAAGACACGTTCTGCCTTTGGGTGCACTCGGATCGCAAAGACATCAACAACGTTGATGACTTTGTCAAAGCTGCCAAAGCCGAGGGGAACAAGTGGATCATGGCCGGTACCGGCAAGGCGTCAGAAGACAACTTGCTGACCGACTTCCTCAACACAGCCTATGGCCTTGACATGAAATACATTCCTTACAAAGGCGGTGGCAAAGTCGCCAAGGAACTGGCTGGTAAGAACGCCCACTCGACGGTCAACAATCCTTCCGAACAGCTCGGCTTCTTTGAAGCTGGTACGACGAAGCCGCTTGCTTGCTTCACCGATGATCGTATCGGCCTTTTCAAGGATGCACCGACCTTCAAAGAGCTCGGCAAGGACTTCGTCTACTACATGCAGCGCACCGTTGTCGGCGCACCTGGCATGAGCGACGAAGCCAAGGCCTACTACAAAGACCTCTTCACGAAGGTGTTCAATTCAGAAGCCTGGCAGACCTACCGCAAGAAGAAAGCCCTGCAGGGTGATCCGCTGGCCGGTGAAGAGCTGATGGCTTACTGGAAGAAAGAACGCGACGTGCACGAAAAGATGCTCAAAGAGATGGGTGAAGTAAAGTAACGCTCACAGAGCAAATGCCGGCCGGGCGTAGTTTGTCCGGCCGGACTTCGGACCGATCAACAAGCGGTTCTAACGTAAGCTGAAGACGTTCCGCCAAAGGCCCCGCCTTGGCTGGCAGATGAGCTACGTCCGCCGGTTGCTGAAGATGCCGGCAAGATTTCAAGGTTTAGAGCGATGACAGTCCGTACGGCTGAGCTCCTAATGGGGCTCGCGCTGGCAGTACTATCTGCCTACTTTATGTGGAAGAGCGCCGAACTTCCGATTGGCTGGGTCCCGGATGTGGGCCCAGGCGGTGGCGCCTGGCCGTTTTGGCTTTCAGCGGCAATGTTCGGGTCCTGCATCTGGGTTCTCATCAACTGGTTCCGCCGCGTGGGACCTGTTGCGAATAACGAAAGCCCGCTTTTTGAGCCAGGTAATTTTCTGCCGGTCTTTCTGGTTGGGTCGGCCTTGACAATCTGCATCGCGCTGATCGGCGGCATTGGAGTGGGTGGCTTCGAAGGCATCGGCTTCTACGGCGCGCTGCCGCTGTTCTTGATTTTCTACCTCAAGGTAATGGGAAACCATTCGTGGCTGACCACGATCGCAACAGCCGTGATCATTCCAGTCGTCACCTTCTTGTTCTTCGAAATCACGCTGAACATCACGCTGCCCAAGGGCATGACGGAACCGCTGTTCCTCCCAATCTACGCGTTCTTTTATAGCCTGTAGTGGGTGTTGTGAAACTGCTCCTGCCACAAGGCCGCGCCGGAGCTCAAAACAACGAACAATCTGAAGGCGTCACGCCATGTTGGAAATCTTCGGTCTACTTGCTCAAGGTTTTACGGTTGCCCTACAGCCCTTCAATCTCATGCTGATCATCGTTGGCTGCGCGGTTGGATTGTTCATCGGTGCGATGCCAGGTCTGGGCTCTGTCAACGGGGTTGCGATCCTGTTGCCGCTAACATTCTTGGTGCCACCCGAAGGCGCTATCATCTTCCTCGCCGCAATCTACTATGGCGCCATGTACGGCGGCGCTGTCTCGTCGATCATGCTCGGTATCCCGGGTGCGTCCACTGCGGTTGCCACCACATTCGACGGTCGTCCGCTCGCCAAACAAGGCATGGCGGATAAGGCCCTGACGATTGCTGCGATGGCCTCGTTTGTCGGCGGCACCATCTCGGTGATCCTGTTCACGTTCTTTGCTCCGCCGCTGGCGCATGTCGCCCTGACCTTCGGTGCGCCAGAAGAATTTGCATTGATGATGCTTGCCTTCGCGACCTTTGTCGGTTTGGGCGGTGACGACTTGGCTAAGACAATCTTCTCGATCTGTATCGGACTGGTGCTGGCGGCTGTAGGTCTCGACATCATGTCGGGCGAACCGCGTCTCATCTTCGGTGACATCACCGGGTTCCTACATGGGATCAACTTCCTGGTGCTCGCCATTGGTATCTACGGCATTGGCGAAATGCTCTGGACGGTTGAAGAGAATGCCAAGGCTGGTGGCAAGAGTATGTTGTCGGAGGCAACCCTCACCTGGCAGCGGACCAAGAACAACGTGAAGGAGTTCCTGGGCTCCTGGAAGATCGCGATAATGGGCTCGTTCCTTGGGTACTTCGTAGGTATCCTGCCGGCCGCCGGTGCGACGCCGGGTGCGCTGATGGCATACGGCGTCGGTAAGCAGATGTCGAAGGAGCCCGACAAATTCGGTAAGGGTGCCGTCGACGGTGTCGCAGCTCCTGAATCGGCCAACAACGCTGCCAGCACGGGTTCGATGTTGCCGATGCTGACGCTGGGTATCCCGGGCTCGCCAACGACCGCAATTTTGCTGGGCGGCATGGTGATTTGGGGGCTGGAGCCTGGTCCGCGGCTGTTCACCAGCAATCCTGACTTCGTCTGGGGCCTCATTGCCTCGCTCTACGCGGCCAACTTGTTCGCGGTGATCCTCAACATCCTGTTCATCCCTGCTTTCATCTGGGTCTTGAAATTACCATTCACGATCCTGGCACCGACTATTCTCACGCTGTGCCTGGTTGGTGGATACGCGCCGACGAAGGATATGCATGATGTGTGGCTGATGCTGTTGTTCGGCATTGTTGGTTATCTTTTGCGGAAACTGGACTATCCGGTCGCACCGGCGGTGCTTGCCATTGTGCTTGGGCCGCTCGCCGAACCGGCGCTGCGCCAGTCGCTGCTGATCAGCAGTGGTGACCCATCGATCTTCTTCACGCGTCCGTACTCGGGACCGATCATGGTCACCGCTTTGATCTTGCTGTTCCTGCCCGCACTGCTGCCGATCTATCGACGGCTTCGAGGCGGTAACCAGAAGGCTCCAAGCGGTAGCACTGCGGAGTAACGAGAAAAGAATTCGCGGGCGATGAGCTTGTGCGAACTCCCGCGAATTCCGATGGCATTGATGGTCGGCCGGATGGTTCCGGACAGGTCACAAACGAGAAAAGCGAACCTTAAAGTCCCGATTAGAAATGATCGCAAGAACGTCAACTAGAAACGCTTGAGCATCGTGGAATATGCTGGTATATGGTATACCAAAGGGCTTCAAGCCAAGTTTCGGCGGGTCGTGACGGCCGATCTTTACTTGGTGCTTAATGCCCGTACCTCAGCCTGGTCTCGGGGGAATTTGGGAATGAAATTGGTGGCTCGCCTTCGGGCGTTGACCCCGTTTGGGAGATTAGCAGATTCTAGCCCCCGCGCCCGTCGCTCCAGTATTTCCAACAATGGCTCCATTTAGAGGAGGACTTATCGTGGCACACAAACCTTC
>JAUWFF010000344.1 GCA_030607105.1 Filomicrobium sp. | reverse complement strand
TTTGGATCCACTTGCGGTACGAACCGAATTATTCGCCGACCCGCGCCTGCATGTCGTGCTGACCAAGCTTACCGGGGTCAGTGCGACTTTTGTTCCGCCAGCGATCGCAGTGGGGCTTATTGCCTGGGTGTTAGCGAACAGCAAGTTTCGCGGTCGCCCCGGCCGGTTGGCTTGGGGCATCATCGTCGGTCTCATTGTCGCTTCCGGTTGGATTGGCACCGGCTGGTTGGTCTACGACGAATTCGACCCTCAGCCGCTCGTTTCCTACACCTTCATTCATCCGGTGGGTGCCAGCCTCATGTACGCCATGACGTCCACGAGCTCGCAGTTGAGTTTCGGGATTGGCAGTGTGCTGGGAGTTCTATTCGGCGCGTTTGCCGGTGCTCTCATAAAGAAAGAGTGGCGCTGGCAGACCCACGACGCGGCCTTTGAGGCAAAACGGCAGATCTTTGGTGCATTCTTGATGGGTACAGGCGGAATGTATGCGCTCGGATGCACATTTGGACAGGGACTGAGCGCGGTATCACTTTTGGCGGTCTCCGCGCCTCTGGCCCTGGGCTCCATTTGGCTCGGTGCCTGGCTGGGCCTGCTGTATTTGATGGAGGGCAGCTTGAGTGGCGTCTGGCGCAGCGCGATTCCAGCGCGCACACGACCGAAGGCCCCCGCTGAATGATAGTAAGGCGGCATGCGGCGTAAGCTATAGTGGACGTCGCGATCTAGAGCTATAGTGAGTTTGGCAGATGACTGCTCAATAGTAGATTGTTTGGCTTCCCCCGCGAATCCGTTTACCGGGTCTAGCAAACGGGATAGCCATTCAAGAAAAGCGCAATAATTATGTACCCCAATTGCGGATTTCCGCTGGCCTTCGTGGCCAAGCGGCTCATTGGAGATAAAGATTGCGAACGCTTGCACTGATACTTCCGCTCCTCCTGGCCGCCTCGGTCGGGGACGCTGTGGCCGCTAAGGCTGCACCAATCGACGGGACATGGAGCGGTGGCGGTTACGTCAAACCGACCGACGGTAAACGCGAGCGGGTTCGCTGCCGTGTGACCTATCGCCGACAGACCTCAAAGGTCTACTCTGTATCAGCAGTTTGCGCCTCCGCTTCGACCCAGATTCGGCAGACGGGCGAAGTGCTCAAAGTCAGCTCGACCCGCTACGTGGGTGATTTGTTCAACAGCGAGTACAACATAGCTGGGCGCGTGAGAATCAGAGTTCGAGGACGTAGCCAGTCAGTTTCATTCAGCAGTTCGGCAGGCCGCGGCAGCATGACGCTGCGCAAGCGCTGACGGCCACTGACCGCGAGATCATTAAGGTTCGAGGGCGGCCACGCCCGGCAGACTCTTGCCTTCGAGCCACTCCAAGAACGCGCCGCCGGCCGTTGAGACGTAACTGAAGTCCTGCGTCGCGCCACAACCGTTGAGCGCGGCGACCGTGTCCCCACCACCGGCCACCGCCAGAACTTTGTTTGCTGCGGCAAGCTCGGCCGCCTTGCGCGCGGCGGCATCCGTGGCTGCGTTGAAAGGTTCGATCTCGAAGGCACCAAGCGGGCCATTCCACACGATCGTCTTTGCGCTCTCAAAGCGGCGCACAAAGTCCGCCACCGACTGCGGCCCGGCGTCCAGGATCATCGCATCATCCGGGCAGGCATCGGCGGCGACCGTCTCGTTG
Source organism: Filomicrobium sp. (assembly GCA_030607105.1). GTDB lineage: Bacteria > Pseudomonadota > Alphaproteobacteria > Rhizobiales > Hyphomicrobiaceae > Filomicrobium. The sequence goes on along the minus strand of JAUWFF010000344.1, from coordinate 1,387 downwards.
GCGGCACCCGCAGCGAACTCGCGCGCAACAACAACATCGCTCGGGAGCACGATTTCGCAACTAGTCTGGGCCGCCTTCGCGGTGATTTCTCTAGCGATCCCGGTGAGATCGTGTTCGCACAGGGATTTGCCGACCGGCTTGCCCTGGGCGGCCAGGAACGTATTGGCCATGCCGCCGCCGATGATGATCTGGTCGACCTTCTCGATCAGGTTCGCGAGCAGATCAAGCTTGGTTGATACCTTGGCCCCGCCAACCACGGCGATCACCGGCCTTTCTGGTGCGGCAAGGGCCTTCTCCAGCGCTGTAAGCTCAGCCTCCATTAGCCTGCCAGCAGCAGACGGTAGAAGTTTGGCGACCCCAACCGTCGACGCATGCGCCCGGTGCGATACCGAAAAGGCATCGTTGACGTAGACATCGCCAAGGTTCGCAAGCACTTGCGAAAACGTCGAGTCGTTGGCTTCTTCGCCGGGGTAAAAACGGATGTTCTCCAGGAGCACGACTTCGCCTGGCGCAATCTCGCCCACCTGCCAGGCGGCATCAGGCCAACCAGCCGCGGGAGCCGCAAATTTCACTGGCGCCGCAAGTGCGTCGGCGAGAGGCTGCTGCAAGACGCCGAGCGACAATTCCGGATCCGCTTTGCCTTTGGGACGGCCGCGGTGCGCCAGCAGGATCGGGTGGCCGCCCTTGTCCAGAATCTCGCGCACTGTTGGCACAATGGCACGGATGCGCGTGTCGTCGGTGACTTTCCCGTCGTGGATCGGAGCATTGATGTCCACGCGGATGAGGACCCGCTTGCCAGCGACATCCACCTGATCGAGACTTTGGTAACCCGGCATTCTTTTGCCCCCCCTCAATTGTGCATGTGATGGTCAAGGGTCTCGCCGGCGTCCCGGCGAAAGCACAAATCTCCATCACATGAGCGAGCGCGGATTTCCAGCGCCGTTGGTGGGTTTCACCAGATGAGTAGTGCGACAGAATTAACACTCCGTCCGTCCAGCCGGCCCAACGCCGGCGCCTAACCGGTCAAAAGCTGCGCCTACAACTTATTAACGGGTACCTTGAGGTAGGTTTTGCCATCCTCCTCGGCTGGTGGCAGCTGGCCGGCTCGCATGTTAACTTGCAACGAGGGAATGATCAGTTTCGGCATATCGAGCTGGGCATCGCGCGCCTTTCGCATTGCGATGAACTCATCACGGGTCTTGCCGCCCGCGACATGGATATTGTTGGCCTTCTCCTCAGCGACCGTGGTCTCCCAACGAATTTCGCGCCCGCCGCCGGCTCCGTAGTCGTGGCACATGAACAGACGCGTTTCATCGGGTAAGGCCAAAACTTTCTGGATCGAGTCATAAAGGATGCCGGCGTCACCGCCAGGGAAGTCGGCACGTGC
>JAUWFF010000014.1 GCA_030607105.1 Filomicrobium sp. | reverse complement strand
GGCTCGGGAGCGTTGGCCGGCTTCGGATCGGCCAAGGGATCGAACGAAGAGGCGTACCTGTTCCAGAAGCTGGTGCGCACCGGCTTCGGCACCAACAACGTCGATCACTGCACCAGGTTGTGCCACGCCTCTTCCGTGGCGGCGTTGATGGAAGGCCTTAACTCTGGCGCCGTGACGGCTCCCTTCATGGCGGCCGAGCAGAGCGACTGCATGATCGTCATCGGCGCGCGGCCGAACCAAAACCATCCTGTGGCGGCGACCTACCTCAAGGATGCCGCATCGCGCGGGGCCAAGCTGATCATCATGGACCCGCGTGGGCATGGCGGCGGCCTCGGCCGTTATGCTTCGCACATGCTGCAGTTCAAGCCTGGTACCGACGTCGCGCTGCTGAATGCCATGCTGAACGTCATCATCACCGAGGGTATGGTCGATATCCAGTACGTTCAGGCGCATACCGAGGGCTATGAAGACCTCAAGAAACGCGTTGCGGACTTCACGCCGGAGGCGATGGCGCCGGTGTGTGGGATCAACGCTGCAACGATCCGCGAAGTCGCCCGTATCTATGCGCGCTCGGAACGCTCGCTGATCTTCTGGGGCATGGGCGTCTCGCAGCATACGCATGGCACGGACAACTCGCGCTGCCTGATCTCGCTTGCCTTGGTGACCGGCCATATCGGGCGCCCTGGAGCAGGATTGCACCCGTTGCGCGGTCAAAACAACGTGCAGGGGGCCTCGGACGCGGGTCTCATTCCGATGGTCTATCCCGACTACATCTCGGTTGAGGATCCGGCCGTGCATGCCAAGTTCGAACGGCTCTGGGGTCGGCCGCTTGATACCAAACGCGGTCTGACCGTGGTTGAGATCATGAAGGCGATCCACGCCGGAGATATTCGCGGCATGTACATTATGGGTGAGAATCCGGCGATGTCGGACCCTGATGTGCAGCACGCCCGAGAAGCGATTGCGGCGCTTGACCACCTGGTGGTGCAGGACCTCTTTGTTACGGAAACCGCCTGGCATGCCGACGTGGTGCTGCCTGCCTCGGCGCATGCCGAAAAGTGGGGCACCTTTACGAATACCAACCGGCAGGTTCAACTAGCCCGGCCGGTCGTCAATCCACCAGGTGAAGCACGCCAGGACTGGGAGCTCATTCAGGCGCTGGCGCAGAAGATTGGACTCGACTGGAATTACAAGGACGTCGGTGAGGTCTATACTGAAATGGCCTCCGTGATGCCTTCGCTTGATAATATCTCGTGGCAGCGACTGTTGGACGAGGAGTCGGTGACTTATCCTTGTGACGATCCCAACAAGCCCGGTAGCGAAATCATCTTTTCGACGTCGTTCCCGACCAAGTCCGGCCGCGCGAAAATCGTCCCTGCCCAATTGCTGCCTCCCGACGAGCTGCCAGATGAGCACTATCCAATGGTGCTTACCACTGGACGCCTTCTAGAGCATTGGCATACCGGCTCGATGACCCGGCGGGCGAGCAGCCTTGATGCGCTTGAGCCGGAGGCGATCGCCAGTCTTAATCCACGCGATCTTGAGAAACTCGGTCTGACGGCTGGCGATTTCGTCGAAGTCGGCACGCGGCGCGGTTCGATCCGACTCAAATCCCGGGCCGAACGGGATGTTCCGGAAGGCATGGTGTTCATACCGTTCTGCTTTGCCGAAGCCTCGGCCAACTTGCTGACCAACCCACAGCTTGACCCGGTCGGCAAAATCCCCGAGTTCAAGTATTGCGCGGCGCGTGTTGAAAAGGTTGAAGCGGGCGAGCCGGCAGAAGCCGCGGAGTAACGAGGGCTTGCGCTGTGTCGGTCGAGGTCGTCGAAGAGATTGACGAGGCGCTGCAAGGCGCCTTGCGTCGAGCAACGCGTTACCTTAACCGCCTCGACCCAAAGTTGCCGAGGCGTACGCGTGCTGAGCTTATCGCGCGTGCGATCCTGACCATCTTCGACAACTATTATAAGCGCTCGCGTGAAATCCCGTTCGCTTATCAGCGGCTGTTTGAGGAACGCAACTGGCCTGACACGTTCAAGCTCAGTGTTGAGCGGTTGACCATCTATGGCCGCTATCTCAACGCGATCATTCCGCTGCTGAATGACAGATGGCCGAGCAACATTCCCGATGTGCGCGGTTTCTGGGTTGAGATCGAGGCCGCCTATCTCGACTACATCCACGGCCGATACGAAGCCGATTTGGCATTTGCCTTCCTTCGGACGACGCGTCGCGTTGTCCGGCAAGGGGAATGGGCGCCGGTGGCCTATCACGCCGGGCGTCAAGGGGATGGGCCGGAGTTCGATGTCAGCAATGGAGTGACGCTGACGTTTCCGGCATCAGGGACGGTGAGCGCTGGTGCGATGGCCCATGTCCTCAACGTGCCGGACTTCAGGGCACCTTTTCGTGACCTGCATGCGGATGCGGCATTGCTTGCTGATCGCGTCAATGCCGAGTTAGCGGAGCGCGGCGCCGTCGTTGATAGTCCTTGCGCGCTTGAATTCATCAACGCTGGTTTTTTTCGAAACCGCGGCGCCTATCTGGCCGGGCGCATCTGGTACAAAAAAAACGATGCTTTTGTTCAGGGCGGCGGCAGTGGTGGCATTCAGGACAAGTCGGATGAGCGCGAATTCCTGCCGGTCGTGATCGCGCTTCTCAACGATAAGAATGGTATCTACGCCGACGCCCTGATCACCCAGTCCGATGAGATTCACCGAGTATTTTCCTCGGCGCTGGCGAACTTTCACGTCACCGAATACGCCTATCACCAACTCGCGCGGTTCCTGCACGAGTTGATGCCGAAGCGGCCGCTGGGGCTGCACTACTCGACGATCGGCTTCAATCATGTCGGCAAGGTAGCGGTGATGCGCGAGTTGCTGGGAGAGCATAACCGGACGCAGGAAATGCTCGATTTCGCCGTCGGATCACGAGGCACCGTGGCGATTGGGTTTTCGATGCCGTCTTCGCGCTACGTGCTGAAGGTCATCCGTGACACGCCCGCGGAGGGCTACAAATGGGACGCTTTCGACGGCCCTGATTCCGTGCTGCAGAAGTATGACCTGGTTCACGACATGGACCGGGCGGGCTCGATGCTCGACAACGTCATGTATTCGAATGTCCGCCTCGAACGCTCTTGGTTCGCGCCCGAGCTGCTAAAGGAATTTGCAGAGGCGGCGCCGGGGTCGGTCAAGATCCTGCACCGCTATGTCCTGTTCAAGCACCTCATCGTGCAGATGAAACTCGTGCCGCTTCCGGTGTTCTTGAAAGATGCCGATGTCGAGGCTGGCAAGCGGGCGATCGAGGAGCTGGGCATCTGCATTCAAAACAATGCCGCGGCGAATATCTTCAATAAAGACCTTGACGCCCGCAACTATGGTGTGAGCCGGATCGGCAAAATCTATCTGTTTGATTATGACGCGGTCGAACCTTTGAGCGGTGTCAAAGTTCGGACCAATGTCGGGCGGATCGACGGGGAAGAAGACATTCCAGATTGGTTTTTCGAGACTGGAACGATTTTCCTGCCGGAGGAGATGCTGGTCGGGTTGCGAATTGATGATCCGGAACTGAGACGGTACTTCCGGGAAGCCAACGCGGAGCTCATGTCGATCGACTATTGGGAGGGAATGCAGCGTGCGCATTCCAAGGGCTTCGTACCGAAGGTACGTTCCTATCTGCCCGAGCGCTCGCTGTCCGCGAAAACTTGGGTCAAGGACTGAGCGTAAGCCTGCCCGCTAGTCTGATCGTGCATCAGCCAAAAGACTAAACGTGCTGATTAATCTATTTTTTTCATGGCTTTGCGGGGTCGTTTTTGTGCCGCATATCAGGATTGCGTCAGGCGCACCGGTATTCCCGTTGAGCGAGAGAGGCACTTTAGGTCAATATAGGCTAAGGCTAGATGTTCGTGCCGACTCCGGTCACGCCCTGTTGACCCCCGCATAAGGACTCTCCCATGACGAACCAGTACGAGACGGATCCAGCGGAAACAGCCGAGTGGGTCGATGCGATCAATTCTGTGATAGCGTTCGAGGGGACAGGACGCGCTGACGACATCCTGGAACACGTGGTGGCCACCGCTCGGCGGGCCGGCGCATATCTACCGTTCGCGGCCAACACGGCTTACATCAATACGATCCCGGTGAGCGAACAGCCGCCATATCCCGGTGATCGCGAGTTGGAAAATCGGGTTCGGGCGGCGATCCGTTGGAATGCTGCGGCAATCGTTCTAAAGGCAAACAAGGAATCTTCAGAACTCGGCGGTCATATCGCCTCCTTCCAGTCGGCTGCCACTCTTTATGCGACGGGCTTCACCCATTTTTGGAACGCGCCCCATAAAGGTCACGGCGGCGATCTCATTTTTGTGCAAGGGCATTCGGCGCCCGGCATCTATGCACGCGCCTTTGTCGAGGGCCGATTGACTGAAGAACAACTGCTCAATTTCCGTCAGGAGGCCGATGGGGAGGGCATTCCATCGTATCCGCATCCTTGGCTGATGCCTGACTTCTGGCAGTTCCCGACGGTTTCTATGGGGCTCGGCCCGCTGATGGCGATTTATCAGGCGCGGTTCCTGAAATACCTGCATTTCCGGGGGCTTGCCGATACGTCTAACCGGCACGTGTGGGTGTTCTGTGGTGACGGAGAGATGGATGAGCCTGAAAGCCTCGGTGCGATCGGTCTTGCCGGGCGCGAAAAGCTCGACAACCTGATCTTTGTCGTCAACTGCAACCTGCAACGGCTCGATGGGCCGGTGCGCGGGAACGGCAAGATTATCCAGGAACTGGAGGGTGATTTTCGTGGCTCGGGATGGAACGTCATCAAGTGCGTCTGGGGCTCGACATGGGATGAGCTGCTAGCACGCGACACAACGGGGCGCCTGCGCCAATTAATGGAAGAGTGTGTTGACGGCGAATACCAGGATTTCAAATCCAAAGACGGCGCCTATATCCGCGAGAACTTCTTCGGGCGTTATCCGGAAACCGCCCGGATGGTTGCTGACTGGTCCGATGAGAAGATCTGGAAGCTAACGCGCGGCGGTCATGACGCCGTCAAGGTCTATGCCGCTTACAAAGCTGCTGTCGAACAGCAAAGCATGCCAACCGTCATCCTGGCCAAGACGGTGAAGGGATACGGCATGGGGGCGTCGGGCGAGGGCCAGATGATTACGCATCAGCAGAAGAAGATGCCTATCGACTCGCTGCTTCAATTTCGTGATCGCTTCAATGTCCCTTTGAATGACGAGCAGGTAAAGAATCTTGAGCTCATCAAGCTTGCCGAAGATTCCGAGGAGATGAAGTATCTCAAGGAGCGGCGATCTGCGCTTGGAGGGTATCTGCCGCAGCGGCGTCAGACGTCAGATGTCGAGCTCGACGTGCCGCCCTTGTCTAGTAATGCGTTCGAAGCGCAACTCAAGGGTTCTGGTGAAGGGCGAGAAATCTCAACGACGATGTCGTTTGTGAGAATCCTGAGCGCCTTGCTGCGCGACAAGTCGCTCGGCAAGCGCGTCGTGCCGATCGTTCCAGACGAAAGCCGAACTTTCGGCATGGAAGGCATGTTCCGACAATTCGGAATCTTCTCTCAGGTCGGTCAGCTCTATCGTCCGCAGGACGCCGATCAGCTGATGCATTACAAAGAGCACAAGTCCGGGCAGATGCTGCAGGAAGGCATCAATGAAGCTGGTGCCATGTCGAGCTGGATTGCGGCGGCGACGAGTTATTCCACGTCGAATAGTCCGATGATTCCTTTCTACATCTATTACTCCATGTTCGGATTTCAGCGGGTTGGAGACCTTGCCTGGGCGGCAGGCGATATGCGGGCCCGCGGGTTCCTTATTGGAGGTACCTCAGGACGCACCACACTTAACGGCGAAGGATTGCAGCACGAGGATGGACACAGTCACGTGCTGTCGGCGACAATTCCGAGCTGTGTGTCGTATGACCCGACGTTCAGCTACGAGCTGGCTGTGATTCTTCAAAATGGCCTGGAGCGCATGATCGCGCAGCAGGAGGACGTCTATTACTACATCACCGTATTGAACGAGAATTACGAGCATCCGCCGATGCCCGAGGGCGTCGAAGAGGGTATCATCAAGGGCATGTATCTTTTTAAGGCCGCGGACGAGAGTGCCTCAGGCTTCAAGGTCAAGCTGATGGGCTCGGGCTCGATCTTGCGAGAAGTGATCTTCGGCGCCGAGCTTCTGCAGAAGGATTTCGGGATCGCTTCGGACATCTTCTCAGTGACCAGTTTCACCGAACTCGCGCGGGAAGCTCGCGATGCGGACCGGTGGAACATGCTGAACCCGCTTGAAACCCCGCGTGTGCCGTACGTGAAACAGCAGTTGGACAGCCGCGGCGACGGGCCGGTGGTCGCTTCCACTGACTACATGGGTCTGTTTGCCGAACAGATTCGTGAATTCGTGTCCGGCAATTACCGGGTACTTGGCACAGATGGCTTCGGCCGTTCGGATTTCCGACGCAAACTACGTCATCATTTCGAGGTGGATCGCTATTTCGTCGCCGTGGCCGCGCTCAAGGTGCTGGCCGACGAGAATAAAATACCATCGATCAAGGTGGCCGAGGCGATCGAGAAATATGGCATTGACCCGCACAAACCAAACCCCGCCAGAGTCTGACTGGCTGACAAGATCCGATGAAGCTGCAATTTTATCTATAAGGACGCGCCCCAATGGCACTGATCGACGTCAAGGTACCAGACATCGGAGATTTCACAGACGTTCCGATCATCGAGGTGATGGTGAAGCCTGGCGATACGGTGGCGCCGGAGGATCCACTCATCGCGTTGGAAAGTGACAAGGCGACAATGGAAGTGCCGGCGCCAGAGGCGGGGCGAGTTAGCGAGGTGTTGGTCAGCGTCGGTGACAAGGTGAGTGAAGGAACCGCCATTTTGAAACTCGAGGCCGGAGAGAGGTCGTTGGCCGAAGCGGCTGCTGCTCCGCCGGCGGAGCCTTCTGGGAACGGGGCGGCAGCTTCTGGTGGAACGCCGCCTCCCGTGGACCAGGCATCCGCCGCTGTTCCAGTGTCGACGCACCGCAACACGGTGCTGCCGCCGCCCGCGGACTTCGGCGGCGTTCTGGCCAGCCCATCGGTGCGGCGTCTGGCGCGTGAACTGGAGATCAATCTCACCAAGCTCACTGGCACCGGAGAAAAGGGACGTATTACTAAGGATGACGTCAAGCGTGCGGTGGCTGGCGCCAGTATGCCGGCCGTGCAAGGCGGCGCAGGAATACCTGAAATTCCTGCCCAGGACTTCGCGAAGTTCGGTGAAATCGAAACCGTGCCGTTGACCCGGTTGAAGAAACTCTCGGGGCCGGCGCTGCATCGTTCGTGGCTAAACGTGCCGCATGTTACGCATAGTGACGAGGCGGACATCACGGATCTGGAAGCTTATCGCAAGACGCTCGACTCAGCGGCGAAAGAGAAGGGCTATCGCGTTACGCTGATCTCGTTCCTGCTGAAGGCCTGCGTGGCGGCGCTAAAAGAGTATCCGGCGTTCAACGCGTCGCTGGCGTCGTCCAAAGACGCACTGATCTTGAAAAAGTACTATAACCTTGGTGTTGCAGTTGACACGGAGGATGGCCTGGTCGTGCCAGTCATCAAGGATGTCGACCGCAAGGGAATCGTGGAGCTTTCGAAGGAACTGGCGGAGGTGTCCGGACGGATGCGCGACGGCAAGATTACGCCGGCGGATATCCAGGGCGCGACGTTCTCCATTTCCAGCCTCGGTGGCATTGGCGGATCGAACTTCACACCGATCGTGAATGCGCCAGAGGTGGCCATTCTTGGTGTCGTCCGCTCAACCATGAAGCCAGTGTGGGATGGTGAAACATTCCAGCCGCGGCTGATGCTGCCGCTATGTTGCTCTTATGATCACCGGGTAATAGACGGAGCGCTGGCGGCCCGCTTCACGCGCAAGCTGGCAGAAGTGCTGGGTGATGTCCGGCAGCTGGTGCTCTAGCGTTTCGGTGATAGCAGCTGAGCGAACGGCTCGTCGACAATGCGGCGTAAGCATGCACTGTAACGTTCGAAGGCGGGATGGCCCTTGGCGATGCGTCCGAAGTGTACCTTCTTGGCGCCTTCGATTGGGACCAGGGCAATTGGCGTTGAAACCGGTGTGAGCTGGGCGCCGCGGCCGGCCTGCAGTGTCGTCAATATGCCGAGCATTTCGCCATTGATAAGCGGTCGCGAAACCACGATAAGCCGGAACTGTCCGTGCCGGTTGGTGATCAGATAGATGTGACCGGATTGGTGCGGGATCGAGACCTGCCCCCATTGTGTGAAAGCGGCGTCGATGCGTTCAGCTTCGCGGAAGCCGAGGCTGGAGGTGTCATCGTCCCAGGCGATTTCGGTGCGGTAGGCGTAGACGGCGTAGGCGTCTCCGAAAGACGCGCGCAGGGTCAAGTAGGACCCTTCGATCCACGTCACCGCGGGTCGGGCATATGATCCGAGGTTTTCGGGAGCGAGCGACGTGATTGTCTCAGCGGTCGCGGCTGAATTACCGGGGCTGCCGCGCAGGCTCAATCCTAGGGCTTCCTCCAGCCGGACGAGCGTTGCGATGGTGAACGGGCGGCGGCCAGACAGCGCCTTTTCCAATGTCGACAGGCTGATGCGTGCATCATCGGCGAGTTGCTGGCGGGTGATGTGACGGCGGGCGATTTCCTCGCGGATGCGCAGGGCGATGGAGAGGCTGTCATCGCCTGATACGTGCTGGTCAGTTGCCATCCCTGCGGCTCGCTTTCGGCAGATTTCTGGAATGCGTACATTTGGGTACATTCGCGGCTGTGAGAAGGCAAGGCGCGAGGACGGTAATGGTGCTACGCCGCCGAGCCAAGGAAAACGGGTTCATCTTGGCGGTTTGAGCGTCTGTAGAACCTCAATTGTCATGCCCCAACGGCGGTGCTTTTCACGCTCTTTCTCCCAGTAACTCATGAGGGATTGGCCCGAAATGAGCTTGCCCGTGAGGCTGTTCTTCTGGCGGTATCCCTGCCACTGCGGTGAGTCGAAGAGGTTCTTGAAGAGGGACTCGTAGAACCGGCGGGCGCCAGTGCTCATTCCGGGGGCGCCGACGACCGAACGCTGCATGTAGTAGTGAAACGACATGCCGGTTTCATTGAGAGTCGGTGTGCGCCGGTACTGCTCCAGCCGTTTCGGGGTGATGGCGACGATCGGCTTGGTCAGGCCCTGCTCAAAGTACTGGGCCTGCTCAGAGGGATTGTTGACGGTTGAATCGCATTTCTTCGCGACCAGTTCCTTGGCTACGGCACCGCCGCCCTTCAGCGGACGATACTTGATCTTTAGGCCGTACATCGTGTTGAAGAAGTCCGTCAGAAGGTTGTCTTCGGAACCACTTCCGGTGCCAGACATGACCCACGCACCGCCCTTGGCACGAGCGGCTTTGACAAAGTCTTCGATGGAGTTGATGTCCTTGCGGTCGGTGTGAACCCAGAGCAAAAAGACATCCTGAGCGAGGCGCGCGATGGGCGTGAACGACGAAATGTCGATCTTCAGCTCCGGCTTCCTCAGAGGGGTCGTGTAGAAGCTGTTGAGTGTGAACAAAATCGCATGGTCATCGCCGCGACGTCGCTGCAGCTCGGCTAGGGCGTCGCCTCCGGAGTTGCCGGTGATGTTGACGATCTCGAATGGGACATTGACGAGCGATTCCTCAGCCATGGTCTTGACCAGAAACCGGACGGCCTTGTCGGCCCCGCCCCCCTTACCGGCCATTACGATGAATGTGATCGGCTTGGTCGGTTGCCAGGCCGCTGATGCCGGCGTGATCAGAAGTAATGAATAAACCAGTAAAACGGTCAGGGCGATCGCAGTTTCCACCGTCCTGCGCGCTTTTTGAATTTTGCTCAGCATTCTTCCTCGCTTGCAGCACATTCCAGCGATGTCTTTGCCCGACGGCTATTTGACCCATACCTCAACGCGCCGGTTGAGATACCGTCCTGCGGGCGTATCGTTGCAGGCGACAGGGGCAAGTTCACCGTAAGCTTTCGCCTCTGCTTTGTTGAAGCCGGCCTTGTTTAGTGCTTCTGCTACGGTTTCAGCGCGTGCCTTCGAGACGTTCTGATTGACGTTGTAATTGCCAACAGAGTCGGCGAAGCCAATTAGCATAACCTTGCGGTCGTGATAGGACGGCTTCTTCAATTCTCGGGCGAGCCGCACAACATCCTCTTGGGCCTTACTGTCCAGGAACGCCGAACCGAGGGCGAAGCGGAAGGTTGTCGACAGGCGGCTGGCTTGGGAGATTTCTGAGATCAGTGATCGCATAGGCTCCAGGCGGAAGTCTTCGTCTTGTGCATTGAGCGCATAGGCGATGCGGCCTGCCTGTTCGCGGAAGGGTAGCAGTTCTGGTGCCTGATCCACGAACTGCGCGTTCTTCAGTGCCTCTTGAGATTTCGGCGACATCGCAAACGCCAGCAACTCTCGGGCAAGCTGTGAACGCGGCCGTCCCTTCGTGTAGAAATAGAGCCGGCGGGC
>JAUWFF010000201.1 GCA_030607105.1 Filomicrobium sp. | reverse complement strand
GCAGCACACGTTCTTCACGTGGCGTTAGCGATGCCAGCACCCGCGTCGTGGTTTCACGCAGGTTCGACTGGATTGCCGCATCAATGGGCAGTAGCGCGTTCTTGTCCTCGATGAAGTCGCCGAGGTGGCTGTCTTCCTCATCACCAATCGGAGTTTCAAGGCTGATCGGCTCCTTGGCGATCTTCAGAACCTTGCGCACCTTCTCAAGCGGCATGGCGAGTTTCTCGGCAAGCTCCTCCGGAGTCGGCTCGCGGCCGATTTCGTGCAGCATCTGCCGGCTGGTCCGCACGATCTTGTTGATCGTCTCGATCATATGCACCGGGATACGGATGGTGCGTGCCTGGTCGGCGATGGAGCGGGTGATCGCCTGCCTAATCCACCATGTCGCGTAGGTCGAGAACTTGTAACCGCGGCGGTATTCGAACTTGTCGACCGCCTTCATCAGGCCGATGTTGCCTTCTTGGATGAGGTCCAGAAACTGCAGGCCGCGGTTCGTGTACTTCTTGGCGATCGAGATTACCAACCGCAGGTTAGCCTCGACCATTTCCTTCTTGGCCTGCCGGGCTTCCCGCTCACCTTTCTGCACCGCTCGGACGATACGCCGGAACTCGGGGATTTCCAGCCCGGTTTCACTGGCGAGTTCGTGGATTTCTCCACGAATGAGGTCGATCTGTTGGCGCTCACCGTCAATAAACTTGGCCCACTTCTTTCCCTTGCTGGACATTCGCTCAAGCCAGGTCTGGTCCAACTCGTTGCCGAAATACTCGTCAAGATAGGACTGACGCGGAATGCCGTGCGCGTCGGCCAGCCGCATCAGCCGTCCCTCATAACCAACAAGACGCTTGTTGATTGCGTAGAGCTGCTCTACGAGGCTTTCAATGCGGTTGTTGTTGAGCGACAGGCTTTTAACGTCATTGATAATCTCTTCGCGCAGCTTGTCGTAGGCGTGCTGTTGCTGGCGTGAGGCTTGATCGCCGGCCACCTGCTGTTCGATCATACGGTCTTGCTGTTTGCGCAGCTTTTTGTAGTTGCCGGCGATCTTGTCAAAGGTTTCGAGAACCTTGGGCTTGAGCTCGGCCTCCATCGCGGCCAGCGACAGAGCGTTCTCGTAATCGTCATCGTCGTCCTCTTCACCCTCGCCTTCACCCTCGGCGGGTTGTGGTTGTGCGCCTTCGCTGCCCTCAGGGGCGGCATCGGCGGCAGGCGCTGCTGAACCGTTGCTGGCTTCCGGGGCCGGACCACCTTCTGTTGGCTGTTCAACTTCTACTGATTGTTCACCTTCTGCAGGTTGCGCACCTTCGGCGGATTGAACGGCCTTGGACTCCGGGCCGTCATAAGTTGCTTCAAGATCAATGATATCGCGCAGCAAAATGCGCCCATCGTTGAGCTCATCGCGCCAAATGATGATGGCCTGGAAGGTGAGCGGGCTCTCGCACAGCCCGGCGATCATTGCCTCTCGGCCGGCTTCGATCCGCTTGGCGATGGCGATTTCGCCCTCACGCGACAGCAGCTCGACCGAACCCATTTCCCGCAGATACATGCGAACGGGATCGTCGGTTCGTTCTGTCGGTTCAGAGCGTGTTTCACTTTTGGTCGGGACACTCTGCGTAGTTAGTGCCCGGCTTCCTTCTTCCCCCGCCTCGGCGGGTATGCCTGCCTCTTCGGTCTCCTCATCTTCGGATTCAACAACATTTATGCCCATATCGGACAGAGTCGCATACAGATCCTCGATCTGGTCGGAGGTGACCTCTTCGGAAGGCAGAACTTTGTTCAAGTCTTCGTAGGTGACGTAACCGCGTGCCTTAGCCGCCTTGATGAATTTTTTGACCGCGGAATCGGACATGTCGAGGAGCGGACTGTCACGATCACCTTCGGTTTGCGATGCGTTTGCCTGTTCCTCGTCTTTCACGTTCACATTCACCATGGTTGAGAAACCCTGTTCGGTGTGGGCTCGATCGCAGCGACACAGCTTTTGCTCGGTGGAGCGATATTCGCTGACGGTCTAAGCGCCGCGTCGAAGTTTACGAGTGCGGGAGGATGAGGTGGAGCCACCAATTGCAGTCATCATTCGCCAAACGTCGTCGGTCAACTCGTGCTACCCCTTGGTTGGTCACGTTCCCGTTGGCAAAACCAGTTACGTTGTCGTGGCACTCCGCCGGCACTCCCGCACCAACAGCACATCAATTCTTCGCCGCATTGCGACGTATATTTGGGTCCAGGACTGACGATCGGTCACCGGCCAGCGTGGCTGGCGCCGAATGGTCTTGATACCCCTGTCCGACCCTGCTGCAGCGCGATAACATGTTCGAAGCCCTCTCGCACAGCGCCAGCTTCGGCGTCTGGTTCCGCAAATCGATCGGACCGGCGCTTAGTAACCTGCTCAATTCTGAGCAGAACGTACCCTGATCCCAACAGCTGCAGATGTGATCGCAAGGTCGTGCTGTCAAGGGATTTTTCCATCGCGTGAGCGCAAAGTATGGCATCTCTAAGGTTGCGCAGCGTCTGAGATGTGAATTGAAGCGCTGCGATATCCTCCGCGTGTTCATCAATCAGGAACGGATGATTGAGCAAGCAGCAGAGGATTAACGCCTCCCTTGGTGGCAGCGCGGCGCCGTGACCAGCAGCCTGGCCGCTCTGTTTCAGGCTCTCGCTAGCAAATGCGGCTCCGGTTCCGGCGGTTGCACGTGTGGCCGCAGGGCGACCGTAGCCGGAAGCTGCGTCCCGCGGCCGTTTAAGGCCGGGCTGCGAGACGCTAACGGGAGCCTGTCCGCGCGTACCGTCCCTATTCGGAGCAGTTTTCCGCCAGGCGGTGAACAACCGTTCTCGCATATCGCGCTCATAGTGCTGACGCACGGTTTGATCCGGAATGCCTGCTATGATTTTTGCCAGCCGTACTTCCAGGCCGGCACGCCGCTCGGGCGTTGACCAGTCTCCCTCACCCCATTCCCGCTCGAACAGCACCTCAGCAAGTGGGCGGGCCTTATCAAGGACGCTCTGCAGCCCCTTTGCGCCACTTTCGCGAACGACATCGTCTGGATCAACACCATCAGCCAGGAAGGCAAAACGTAGGCTGCTGCCGGGCTTTAGGTGGGGAAGCGCTGTATCAATGGCGCGGAACGCGGCTTTGCGCCCTGCTCCATCGCCATCAAAGCAGAGGATCGGCTCCTGCGACATCCGCCATAAAAGCCCCAGTTGCTCCTCCGTGAGCGCAGTACCGAGTGGGGCCACAGCCTCATGAAACCCCACCTGGCTCAGCGCGAGCACGTCCATATAGCCTTCAACCGCAATTACATTGGATTTCTCGTATGCTGCATGCCGGGCACGGTGCGCGTTGAACAGCACCCTGCCTTTATGAAACAGCGGTGTATCGTTGGAATTCAAATACTTGGCGGGCTGCTGCGGATCGAGGGCCCGCCCGCCAAAGGCGATGACGCGGCCCTTTAGATCGGTGATTGGGAACATCGCGCGGTTGCGAAAACGGTCGTACGGCTCGCGAATGTCTTCACCGCCAATGATCATGCCGGAAGCAATCATCTCACCTTCGCTGTAACCGGCCTTTTTGAGATGGTTCATGAGCGCCGTGCGGTCGTCTATGGCATAACCCAGACGGAACGTGGCGATTGTCTCTTCCGACAGGCCGCGCCGCGCCAAATAGTCTCTCGCCAGCTGTCCGCCCCGCGAATAAAGATTGGCGGCAAAGTATTCAGCAGCAACTTCCACGAGTTGGTAGAGGCGCTCTCGTGTATCAAGCTGCGCTTGGACTTCCGGCGTCGGTGGTAATGACTTGGGCAGCTCGACGCCGGCTTCTTCTGCGAGCCGCTCGACCGCCTCCGGAAAGGCGAGACCTTCCGTCTTCATGAGGAACGTGAAGACATCGCCATGCTCGCCGGTGGCAAAGCAGTGATAGAACCCCTTTTGGTCATTGACCGTGAACGAGGGGGTCTTCTCCGTCTTGAAAGGCGATAGTCCGATGAACTCGCGCCCCTGCCGCTTCAGGCTGACCTTGCGCCCGACGACCTGGCTGACCGGCAGACGGGCTCGAATTTCATCAAGCAGGTGAGGGGTGAATCGCATCGGTCTCCAAAGCTCTTTAGGTGTGGAAAGCCTAATCGATTCGCCGATAGCCCTCATTGCCGGCCATCAACAACGGCGCATTGGCACCCGCTTTCCACAGG
>JAUWFF010000272.1 GCA_030607105.1 Filomicrobium sp. | reverse complement strand
ACACTCCTGTCATACAACTGGGGGAAATAGGTTCCACCAACGTGGAAGCGCTGCGCATTGGAGCAAACGGGAATGTCGGCCCCCTCTGGATTCTGGCCGATCGCCAGACGGCCGGCCGCGGCCGTATCGGGCGCCAATGGTTCAGCCTCTCCGGAAACCTGCACGCCAGTCTGCTCCTTACATTGTGGTGCGAAGCTGAAGAAATCACACAAATATCACTGCTTGCCGGCAGCGCCCTCGCCGATGCCATCAACGCCGTCGCCACGCCAGCTTCCCGATCGGCTGGCAGTCCTCCTATTCTCAAATGGCCCAATGACCTCCTCATTGAGAACGCCAAGTGCGCCGGTGTACTCGTGGAGACCACGGCACTGACCAACGGTTCCTACCGCGGCGTCCTTGGCTTCGGCGTGAATATCGACAAGGCACCCGACATCGCCGGGCGGCCCTCTACAAGCCTGCGGGAAAACGGCATACACACCACACCCAGCGCGCTGTGTGCAAAATTGGACCAAGCTGCCAGAGCCGCATTCAAAACCCTTGCAGCAAATGAAGGATTTAAACAACTCAAGCAAGGATGGCTATCGCAGAGCATGCCGCTAGGATCACCACTCACGGTGACTACTGGGAGAGAGGTGTGCCGCGGCGAATTCGCCGGTCTTGATGATGATGGTGCCTTGTTGTTGAAGACGGATGCTGGAAAACTAAGGCGCATAACCTTTGGTGACGTATCGACCATAGGGGACGACGAGTGAGTTTCATGAACCAGAAGATCAGAGCTGGAGTCCCAGGGAGTTCTATTTCATTTAGAAGCACGCTTTAATTCGACTTCTGAGTGTTCATGTTGAATAAAGCGCTCGAAGAGAGGGTTTGAATGCCCCCCCAGCGGAACAATGAACGCGACGAGCTAGTCTTCCTTGCACTTGGCGGTCTCGGCGAGATTGGCATGAATTGCTATCTATACGGCTTGGGCTCGCCCCAGAGCCGGAAATGGCTGATGGTCGATCTCGGAATAACATTCCCTGGCCCACAGGAACCTGGGGTTGACGTCGTCCTTCCGAACCTAAGTTTCATCGCCGCCGAAAAGACCGCACTCACCGGCATCGTAATCACGCATGCCCATGAGGACCATATCGGCGCCATGATCGAGCTATGGCCCGAACTCCAGGCGCCCGTCTTCGCCACGCCCTTCACGTTGGGCATGCTCAAGTCAAAATTGGCCGAGTTCGGAGGCCGTAATCGTCCCAAATTGAACGAAATTCCACTAGGCGGCCGCTTCGATATCGGTCCATTCGATCTCGAATTCATCAACATGACGCACTCGATTCCAGAAACTTCTGCTCTGGCCATTCGCACCAGGCACGGACTAACCTTTCATACCAGCGATTGGAAAATCGACCCCGGCCCAATGACCGGCGCGCCCATCGATGCTGAGAAGATGCAAAGCCTCGGCAAGGAGGGTGTCCAGACCCTTGTATGTGACTCAACAAACGTCCTCCGCGGCGGCATTTCTCCATCGGAGACCGACGTTGCCGACAAGCTGACAGAAATCATCAAGAAGGCACCGCACCGCGTTGCCGTGACCACCTTTGCTTCAAACGTTGGCCGCGTACTTGCGGTAGCCAACGCCACCAAAGCCGCTGGACGTCATCTCGTCGTCGCCGGGCGCGCCCTGCACCGCGTCATCGAAGTGGCCATCGACACAGGCTACCTACCTCCCGATTTCAAGTATCTGGGCCAGGAGGAGTTCGGCTATCTGGAGCGTGGCGAAATCGTTGTCATGTTGACCGGCTCGCAAGGCGAGCCCCGCGCCGCTCTCTCACGCGCCGCCGACGGTGACCATCCCGACATCAACTTCTCAAAGGGCGACCTCGTCATCTACTCCTCGCGGAATATACCAGGTAACGAGAAATCCATATCCCGCGTGCAAAACGCACTTGCCCGGTTAGGCTGCGATATTCTCACCGACGCTGAAGAACCCGTGCACGTCACGGGACACCCGCGCCAAGACGAATTGCGCCAGATGTATTCCTGGCTCCAGCCGGAATCGCTCATCCCCATGCATGGCGAGGGGAGACATTTACGAGCCCACGCAAAACTCGCGGGCCGATCAGGCATCAAGACCGTTGTTGTTCCTGAGGATGGTGTGATGGTCCGGCTGGCGCCGGGCAAGCCGACCATTATCGACGAGGCACCCGTCGGCCGCCGTTACCGCGACGGCAAACTCATCCTCCCTGGCGATGAGGGACCAATACGCGAACGCCGAAAACTATCGGCCGTCGGCATTGCCATCGTTTCACTGGCGATGACCCGGCGCGGCGAAGTTATCTCCGACTACCTGCTCTCCCTTGATGGAGTTCCAATCCTGACCAAGGATGAGGAACTGATCCGCGATGTCGTCCTCGATACAATAGACGGGACGATCGAGAGCATACCACCGGGGCGCCGCAAAAATCCCGACTTGGTGCGTGAAGCTATCCGCCGCGCCGTCCGGGCCGCCTTCAATGAAGAATGGGGTAAGAGACCCATCGTCAAGGTCTTGCTCCACATCGTCGATTAATCCCACGGCCTAAAGCTCAATGATTGGCCAATCATCCAATGAGTAAAAGGGTTCCTAAAATGATCGGACGTCTCAATCACGTCGCCATTGCTGTTGCCGACCTAGCCAAGGCAACCTCGACCTACAGGGACACTCTTGGAGCGAAAGTATCTGAACCCCAAGCCGAACCCGACCATGGCGTTACGGTCGTCTTCGTCAATCTCCAAAACACCAAGATCGAACTCCTTGAACCCCTCGGCGACAACTCGCCCATCGCCAAGTTTCTTGAAAAGAATCCAAGCGGTGGCATCCACCACGTATGTTATGAGGTTGATGATATCATTGCAGCTCGCGACCAGATGAAAGCCATGGGTGCCCGCGTTCTTGGCGACGGCGAGCCAAAAATCGGGGCGCACGGCAAGCCAGTACTATTTCTGCACCCCAAGGACTTTTGTGGAACCCTGACAGAGCTCGAACAAGCTTGAGCAATTGACCGGGCCATCCCAAAAAGAAAGAACACGCATGAGCCTGACGTTCGCCCTTGCGATCTACTTCATTGTTTGGTGGATCACCCTATTTGCGGTCTTGCCCTTTAATGTGCGCACGCAGGATGAGGCTGGCGCCATCACCCCGGGCACACCGGAGAGCGCTCCGGCTGAACCAAAGTTATTCAGGATCATTGTCACCAACACCATCATCGCCAGCTTGGTCTTTGCCCTGGTGTGGAGCATCATTGTTTACCAGTGGATTGATCTAGACGTCCTCCAGCTCAAAAGCGGCTCCCCCGTATAGTGCAAGCCCATACTGAGGTTGTCTGCAGCGACAATGTTTCGGATTTCGATGTAATTGCCACGCTGACCCACGCAACTGCAAGCCGGCCGCCGCAGCCTCCAACCCTCGTTCCTCTAAAATCGGATTGAAATAAAACATTAAAGGGGAAATACGGATTTATCGCCTTGAGTGCACCGCTCGCACAAACAACTGCAGCAGTGCTCGCCACCACGGCATACCCTCCGCTGG
>JAUWFF010000394.1 GCA_030607105.1 Filomicrobium sp. | reverse complement strand
AATACCAAACGACAGCCCACGTAGAGGAGGCTCTGATGCGCCTCACCGAGTCCTACCTGGCCCTCGGCATCGTCAACGAGGCCCAGACGGCAGCTGCCGTGCTCGGACACAACTTCCCGAAGTCCCGCTGGTACAAGGACGCCTACGCGCTTCTGGCCTCCGGCGGACTGGCGCCTCAGGAAGACAGCGGCTCTTGGCTGTCCAAAGTCTGGAAGAGCGTGCCCAAGTTTTCACTCGGCGGCCCGGGCTAGTTGATCCGGCCTGAATTTATCTGCCCAGACCAATCCGATTTGAGCGCCGGCAAGAACTTTCCGGGCCCTCTCTAGGCCACTCGCCTCCGCGATCCGTCTTGTCCACTGCCTTCGTAGGGCCGAAGGCACGACAAGGGACGAAGTTACGCGCTATTACACACCGAACTCCCCATTGAGAACGGCTGTTAAGAGGCAGAGATGGGCAAGGCAACACGCAAGACTGCCGATGTCGCTGTGGAAACACTCAGCCAGGAACAAGCCCGTGCCGAGCTTGAATGGCTTGCCGCGGAAATTGCCCGGCATGATGCCTTCTATTATCGCTCTGACGCACCCGAAATTTCGGACGCCGACTATGATCTCCTCCGCCGCCGCAACAATCAAATCGAAGCGCGGTTTCCGGAATTGCGCCGCACCGACAGCCCGTCACTCAAAATCGGCGCCGCCCCCGGTGACGGCTTCGGCAAGGTTCGCCATCGCGTACCGATGCTGTCTCTTGGAAACGCATTCAGCGATGAGGATGTCGTCGATTTTGTCGCGCGCATCCGCCGCTTCCTTGGCCTTGATGAAGACCAACCGTTGAACTTCACCGCCGAGCCGAAAATCGACGGACTGTCGATTTCGCTGCGCTATGACGACGGCAGGCTAATCGAGGCATCGACCCGGGGCGATGGCACCGAAGGCGAAAACGTCACCGCCAATGTCAAGACCATGCAGGCGATCCCCGAACTCTTGACCGGCGACGATCTACCCACGTCAATCGATATTCGCGGTGAAATCTTTTTGGCGCACGCCGACTTCCAAAAGCTCAATGCCAATCAACAGGCCGCTGGCGCGAAGGTGTTCGCAAATCCGCGCAACGCGGCCGCCGGGTCGCTGCGCCAGCTTGATCCAGCCGTAACGGCGCAGCGACCGTTGCGCTTCTTTGCTTACGCTTGGGGCGAGGCACAGCCTTTGCCGGGTGATACACAGTCATCCGTCGTTGCAGCCTTCGAGAAGTGGGGATTGCCCACCAACCCCCTTATGAAACTTTGCCAGAATGCTGGAGAGTTGATCACCTATTACCAGGATCTGGAGCTGAAACGCGCCACACTCGGCTACGATATCGACGGCATCGTCTACAAAGTCGACAGGCTCGACTACCAAGAACGGCTCGGCTTCGTTTCGCGCGCGCCCCGTTGGGCGGTCGCCCACAAGTTCCCCGCCGAGCAAGCAACAACACACCTCAATGAAATCGAGATCCAGGTTGGACGCACCGGCTCACTGACGCCCGTCGCAAAGCTGGAGCCCGTCACCGTCGGAGGCGTTGTCGTCTCGAACGCCACCCTGCACAACGAAGATGAAATCGCTCGGAAAGACGTTCGCGTTGGCGATACTGTCGTTGTTCAGCGCGCCGGCGACGTCATCCCGCAGATCGTCTCGGTGATCCTAGAGAAGCGCCCCGATGGCGCGGAACCATTCGTGTTTCCTATGGTTTGTCCAGCATGTGGTAGTCACGCCGTACGCGAACAGGATGAAAAGACCGGCAAGCTCGATGCGGTGCGGCGCTGTACGGGTGGCCTCATCTGTCCCGCACAGCGCGTCGAACGGTTGAAGCATTTCGTTTCGCGAACGGCGTTCGATATCGATGGACTTGGTGACAAGAGCATCCAGACCTTCTATGAGGACTGCCTAATTCAATCACCACCCGATATTTTCACCTTGGAGAGCCGCGACCAGAGCGCTCTAAAGAAGCTGAAAGATCGCGAAGGTTGGGGCAGCCAGTCGGCCCGGAAGCTGTTCGCGGCCATCGATGCGCGACGCCGGATTCCCGTCGACCGCTTCATTTTCGCTCTTGGCATCCGCCACGTCGGCGAAACCACCGCGAACGTTCTGGCACGCGCCTATGGCGATATTGCAAAATTTAAGGAAGCCATGATCGCAGCCGCCGAAGGCAAGGAAAGCGAAGCCTGGCTCGACCTCAATAACATCGATGGCATCGGCGAGACGGTCGCCGCCGCGGTCGTCGAATTCTTCGCCGAACCGCACAACATCAAGGTGGTCAACGAACTGCTGGCCGAAGTCGAACCTCAGCCCCTCGAGGCCGTGGAGACGTCCTCACCGGTCGCAGGCAAGTCGGTCGTCTTCACCGGCACCCTTGAAAACAAAAGCCGTAGCGAAGCGAAAGCCCAAGCCGAACGGCTCGGTGCTAAGGTCGCTGGTTCTGTCTCCAAAAAGACCGACTATGTCGTCGCCGGAGCGGATGCCGGTTCAAAGCTCAACAAAGCCCGCAACCTCGGCATCATCGTGCTCACTGAGGACGAATGGGAAGAGCTGATCACGGGG